>JALOBQ010000025.1 GCA_023228185.1 Candidatus Omnitrophota bacterium | reverse complement strand
AAGTATCTGCGCGCAGGATAATTTCGCCTCAAGTTCTGCGATCTTTTTTTCATTCAAGCCTTGAGCGTCTTTTGCCGCGTCATACTCGGCATTTTCGCTGATATCCCCGTGCGCTCTTGCTTCGCCAATTGCTTTGGAAAGCTGGCGGCGTTTTGTGGTCTTTAAAAATTCCAGTTCTTTGACTAATTTTTCATGGCCTGCTCTGGTTAGGTATATATCGCCGGGCATATTTTAGCTCCTTATAAAATTTTTAATTAACTCCAGGTTCCGCGCAGTAGCGCCGCTACTTTGCTCAAGCAAATCAAAAGCGCGTTTTCCCATTTGCCTGGCAAGATCTTTATCCTGCAGAAGCAGCCTTATTTTAACCTCCAGGTCAAAAGCATCAAGCGCTTTCAAAGCGGCTTTATTTTCTACGAAAAGATTAGCGATATCACGGAAATTAAACATCTGCGGCCCGAAAACTACAGGTTTTTTAAGGCTGGCCGGCTCAAGGATATTGTGGCCGCCTTTTTTTACCAGGCTGCCTCCGACAAAAACAATATCCGCGGCATTATAAAAATCAAAAAGATGGCCAATCTGATCAAGCACGAACACTGGCCTGCTGCAACAAGAAGTACATTCTTTAATACCGCAAGAAACAAAAAGCGGCCGAAATCCGGAAGCTAAAATTAACCTACCTATCTCTTGGCTGCGTTGCGGATGGCGCGGAGCAAATAGAATTTTCAATTTAGGAAAATCTTTGAGCAGTTTTTTATAAATACTAATCAGCGCGTCTTCTTCCCCCGGGTGCGTACTGCCGCAAACAAGGAGCATATCATCAGCGCCAAGTAAAAGCTTCTGCCTATAAATAGCATAGTCTTGAGCGCTGCGCGCCGGAGGCCTAATGTCAAATTTCATGTTACCGCTGATCTTGACTTTATCGGAGTCAACGCCCAAAACTTTAAGCCTTAAGGCATCCGTTTGGGATTGCACGCAGAATAATGAAATTTTATTCAAGATCGGCCGAATGAGAAATTTTATTTTTTGGTAACCGGAAAATGAATTATCGGAGATCCGGCCATTAACGATAACCAGAGGTATCTTATTTTTATTTAAAGAAGAGATGAAATTAGGCCATAATTCTGTTTCAGCGATGATCACCAACGCAGGATCAATCTTCCTGATTACGCCGGAAATTATGAAACTAAAATCTAAAGGCAAATAAATTAACAAATCGCCCTGACCAACAAATTTTCTAGCGATGGAATTGCCCGTGGGCGTGACCGTAGAAACAACAAACTTCTTATTCGGATAAATATTTTTTAATTGTTCAAACAAGGAGCGGACAACCAAAACCTCTCCCACGCTGACAGCATGTATCCATATCGGTTGGTTCAAATCATGCACCGCAGGTAGAAATCCCAACCGATTCAGGAATCCCTGATGAAATTTGCCTTTGAATAAATAAATCGGCAAGTAGACGATAGCAAAAATCAAAAAAAATAAATCATAAATAATGAACATAAGTTGTTTATTCCTCATTACGCTTTGCTGTCAGCTATCAGCTGTCAGCTTCTGACTTTGGCTTTTGCTTTGGCTTTTGCTTTTCCCTACATACTATATACTACCTACTACATACTGACTTTTCACGCATGTGGATGCGCCTTATCATAAACGCTCTTTAATTTATCCGTAGTCAAATGAGTATAGATCTGCGTGGTGGATAAATTCGCGTGCCCCAATAATTCCTGCACTGTGCGCAAATCCGCGCCGCGATTTAAAAGGTGTGTGGCAAAAGAATGCCGTAAAGTATGCGGCGATACCCCTTGCCTGATCCCCACTGAATGGATATGTTTATTCACTATCCCTCTTACCCCGCGGGTCGTCAGGCGCTTATTATTTTTATTTAAAAAAACCGCCGGCGACTGATCTTCCTTCTTATCCAGGTATTTTTTAATCGCGCCAAGCGCCTGATCTCCTATCGGAACAATGCGTTCTTTCTTCCCTTTGCCCCTAATCTTAAGTATTCCGCTGATAAAATCAATATCATCAACATCCAAACCGACAAGCTCCGAAATACGCAAGCCGCTGGAATAAAAAACTTCCAGGATCGCGCGGTCGCGTAATCCTAAAATATCATTTTTATCTTTAGCAAAAGCGGATTCAATTAATTTAGCTACCTCATCTTCAGTAAGAAATGACGGCAGGTGCTTATCAAGTTTCGGGCTGGAAAGCATCAAAATAGGATTAACCTTGATATAGCTTTCTTTGGTAAGAAATTTAAAGAAACTGCGTAAAGCCGAAAGTCTGCGGCCGACGCTGCGGTTGCCAAGGGATTTTTCCTTCAATACTGCCAGATATTTTCTTAAGGCAAGATAATCAACATTTTCGGCGGCCGCGTTGCCTAAAAACCGGCTAAAATCTTCAAGGTCAGCCTGATAATTGATTACCGTGTGCGGAGAATAATTTTTTTCGATTTCCAGGTAACGCACAAACTTTTGAATATATTTTTCCATTACTCTTTATCCTGCGGTAATACGCGCGAGGTATAAGTGCATTTAGGAAAATTAGAACAGCCGTAAAAAAATCCCCGCGCAGAACGGCGTTCAATCAGTTCGCCGTTACAATTCTCAGCCGGGCATTTAACTCCGCTGGTTATGGATTTGGAATTTTTACACTCCGGAAAACCCGAACAACTCAAAAATTTACCGCGCCTGCCCCATTTAAAGATCAACGGTTTACCGCATTTATCGCAGACCTGGTCGGAAAAAACCACTTCCTTCTGGATATTACCCTGGGCAAAATCAAGGCTTGCTTTAAACGGCTGGTAAAAATCATTGAGCACTTTTTCTTTCGTAAGCTTGCCTTCTTCAATTTCATCAAGTTCTTCTTCCAGCGCGGCGGTAAATTTAATATCCATTATTTTCGGGAAATATTCATTCAACATATCGCAAACCTTAAAGCCTAATTCCGTAGGAAATAGATACCCTTTGATCCGGCGGACATAATCGCGCAAAATAAGCGTGTAGATGATCGGCGCGTAAGTTGACGGCCTGCCGATACCTTCTTCTTCCAGCGCTTTGATCAAAGAACTATCTGAAAATCTTGCCGGAGGCTTGGTAAAATGCTGTGAAGGAATAATTTTATTTAAGCCTAACACTTCACCGATCTCTAAAGGCGGAATGACGTTGGCGGATTTTTCTTTCTCCTCTTCGTTATCATCCTCCTGATCAGGTTTATTGTAAACTGCCATAAAACCTTCAAAGACAAGCCGCGAGCCGGTAGCGGAAAATTCGAATTTACCGCAGGCAATATCCACGCTGGTTGCTAAAAATTCAGCCGGTTTCATTTGGCTGGCGACAAAACGGTTATAGATCAACTGATATAACTTGTATTGTTCATCAGTGAGAAAATCTTTCAAGCTTTCCGGAGAGCGCGACACGTAACTGGGCCGGATAGCTTCGTGGGCTTCTTGCGCGGATTTTTTCACCTTAAAAGTATTGGGTTTTTCCGGAAGGCTATCCCCTCCAAAATTTCTTAAAATATGCTCGCGCACTTCAATAATCGCTTCCGGGGCCACGCGCGGAGAATCTGTGCGCATATAAGTAATTAAACCCAAAGGATTTGCGCCGCCGATATCAATGCCCTCATAAAGCTGTTGAGCAACGATCATTGTTTTGGAAGCATTAAACCTTAATTTATTAAAAGCCTCCTGTTGCATAGTGCTGGTAATAAACGGCGCAGGGGCAAAACGCCTTTTCGGTGTTTTGGAGATATCAACGACCTTAAATTCTTTATCTTTAAGCTCAGCGATAATGCTATCGGCGCTAGCCTGGTTTTTGATCTCCGCTTTATTGCCGTCAATTTTATCAAGTTTAGCGCAAAAATTACTTTCTCCGGCAACCTGCTGTTTGAATAACTCCAGGCCGATCTCCCAATATTCCTGCGACGAAAATTGCTGGATCAGGCGCTCGCGGTCAATGATAATCTTTAACGCCACTGACTGCACGCGGCCGGCGCTTAATCCACGGGCAAGTTTCTTCCAAAGTAAAGGGCTTAATAAATAACCTACGATACGGTCAAGCACCCTGCGGCCAACCTGGGCCTCAATCATATTCAGGTCAAATTCGCGGGCGGATTTAAAAGCCTCTCCCACGGCGTGCGGAGTAATTTCATGAAAACTGACGCGCAAAATAGTTTTCCCTTTTAAAATGCGCTCCTTGATCTGCCAACCGATCGCCTCGCCTTCGCGGTCAGGGTCGGTAGCCACATAAACTGTTTCCGCGGCTTTTGCGTCTTTTTTAATCTGGGCAAGAAGTTTTTTTCTGCCGGGAATAACCACATAATCGGCCTTAAAATTATTTTCCAGGTCAACGCCCATTTTTTTCTGCGGCAGATCAATAAGATGGCCCATCGAAGAAACCACGTTAAAATCAGCGCCTAATATTCTGCCAATCGTCTTAGCTTTGGTAGGAGATTCGACAATCACAAGATTTTTAGCCATTAGTTCCTCGCAAAGTATTTTCCCGGAAGTTCTTTGATTAATTTAGCTAAACGTAAATCCAGTAATAACCTGCTTAAACGCGCGGGGGGAAACTCGGAAATTTCCACTAACTGATCAATACTCACGGCGTTTTCGTTAATACAATGATAAAGTCTCTGCTGATCTTTGTCAAACAAAGGATTTTCTTTCTCCTGCCGGTTATTCGATGAATCATGCCTGCTTCTTTCCAAAGGCAGATAAAGCTCCTCTAGAATGTCATCGCAGCAAGTAACTAACTTCGCCCCCTGCTGAATGAGAAGATTAACGCCAGTGGAAGTGAAAGAATCAATTTTACCGGGTAAAGCGAAAACATCCCTGTTTTGTTCAAGCGCGAAATCCGCGGTAATTAAGGCTCCGCTGTTTTTGGCTGCTTCGACAACCAAAACACCTAATGACAAACCACTGATCAAACGGTTCCGGCGCGGAAAATTTTGCGGTAAGGGCAATGTATTTAAAGGAAACTCCGAGATCACCACTCCTTGATAACTGATTTCTTCGGCAAGTTTTCTATTTTCCGGAGGATACAATTGATTAAAACCGCTTCCTAAAACCGCCAGGGTCCTGCCGCCTGCTTTAAGCGCCCCGCGATGCGCGTAAGTATCTATTCCCCGGGCAAGACCGGAAACAACAACCACGCCTTTTGCGGCTAACTCTCCGGCGAATTTAGACGCGCAGTTTAAGCCGTAAATAGAAGCCCGGCGCGAACCGACGATAGCCACCGCGCAATTATCCTGCTCTAAAAAATCACCCAGGCAATAAAGCACAAGCGGGCAAGCGGAGATGTTCAACAGATTCTTCGGGTACAATTTGTCAAATAACGTAACAATCTTTAAACCGATTTTTTCAGCTGATGAAATTTCCGCGTCAATTGCCGCAGGATCAAAAGAGATAATTTTACAAGCTGTTTCCGCGGAAATTCCCAGCCTGGATAAGCTGCTTACGCCGGACTTAAAAATATCTTCCGGCTTGCTAAAATATTCCAGCAACCTGGATAATTTTACACTGCCTAAATTACCGATCATATTCAGGCCGATCAACGCTTCGGAAGTATTCACTTTTCCTTTGTGATTAGCCGGGAAATTTTATGCGTTACCTGTTTTATGGAAAGCCCGGTAGTATCGATAAAATTATCCGCCTGCAGATAATAAGGCGCGCGCATTTTAAGCAACAGCTCGATACGTTTTAAAGGATCATTGCCTGCTAAAAGCGGCCGGTTGCTATTACCGGAAACTCTTTTAAAAATTTCTTTCGCGCTGGCCGATAAACAGATAATTTTACCTGTTTGCTTCATTAATTTGATATTCTCCTTATCCAGCACAATTCCGCCGCCGCAAGAAACCACAAAATGTTTTTGCGTAGATACTTCCTGAAGGGTCTTCTTCTCGACCTTGCGGAAATAAGGCTCACCGTCCTTGGCAAAAATATCAGAGATGCTCCTCTGCTGTTTTAAAGAAATTAATTCATCGAGGTCGACAAAATTCCATTTTTTACTTTTGGCCAAAGCGCATCCAACTGAAGTTTTGCCTGTGCCCATGAATCCCACTAAATAGATATTCATAATTATCTAGGTAGAGGTAAAGGTATAGGTAAAGAAGATCACACTGCGCTTCTCTACCTTTACCTCTACCTTTACCTTCTCTACTTTATTCCTGATAGGCTTCTAACACTATGTCGCTTAACTGCTGTTTTAATTCTTTTGTTTCTGTTTGAACCGTATCATACCACTTGCCGTCTTTTCCCTGATGCCGCGGCATGCCTACAAACAAACCGTTCTTGCCTTCTACGACGCTGAATCCTTTGACCACTACCCCATTAAAAGAGATATCCGCAAAGGCTTTCAGCTTTGCCTGGCCGTCAATTTTACGCATCCGGCTGACTAAAATCGCGCTACTCTCCATCTTGATCACCTCCTTCTAACTAAATAGACGTAAAGAAGGAAGAAATCTAACGGATTCTTTTTAAATAATTTCTATAGCTGCTTTTAATATCTTTTAAGGAGTCTGTTCCGAATTTCTCTAGTAAAGCGTCAGCTAAAACAAAAGCGCAGGCGCCTTCGGCAACAACACCTGCGGATTCAACCACGCAGGTATCTGTCCGCTCTGTGGCGGCTTTAGCAAAACCTTTAGTATGGATATTCACCGAATCCAGCGGCTTAAGCAATGTGGATATCGGTTTCATACAGGCGCGGATCAGAATATCCTCGCCGTTGGAGATACCGCCTTCAATGCCTCCGGCATTATTTGTTTTGCGGTTGTAACCTTTATTCTTTTTGTAGTAGATGGCATCATGGACCTCTGAGCCGAAACTCACTGCGAAACCTAAACCTAAACCAACCTCAAATGATTTAATCCCGGGAATAGAAATAATTGCCGAAGCCAGGCGGCTGTCTAACCTGCGGCTGGCCTGCACGTAACTACCTAACCCCACAGGCACATTTTTTGCCGCAACCTCAAAAACTCCGCCTACTGTATCTTTTCTGGATATCGCTTCGCTGATCTTATCCTTTATACCGGCAGGTGTATTTTCGCCGGCGACAGAAAGAACCCTGCTGGAAACGATAATTCCGAATTCACTTAATAATTTTTTACAGATCGCGCCCACGGCAACAGTGCTTACTGTGCTGCGCGCCGATGCCCTTTCTAAAACCTCACGCATATCGGAAAAACCATATTTTAACAAACCCGCCAGGTCAGCGTGGCCTGGCCGGCCGGCAAGCACTTTATGCAATTTCTCAATACTGCAATCTTTGTTTTTAATTAATAAGGTCAGCGGACTGGCCAAAGTAAGGTTATTTTTCAGGCCAGAGATGATTTCCACGCTATCATTTTCAATCTGCATGCGTTTTCCGCGGCCAAACCCTTTTTGCCGGCGTGAAAGCTCTTTATTCACGCAAGCAACATCTATTTTTAGGCCCGCGGGCATACCTTCTAAAATAGCCACCATGCCTTTGCCGTGCGACTCACCTGCTGTTAGACAATTTAGCATATCCAACCTCCTGATTAACCCTCAACTAAAATTATTTTTAATAAGAAATCGATTTTATTTCCAAAGCCCGCGCTTATTCTCACGCGCTTCTTGATAAAGTTTATGGAATAAATCCGCGTATTTAACATCCGGCGGATAGGTCATCAACGAAGCATAACCCTGACGGACAATCTCGGCATTTACGAATGTACCATCCTCTAAATAAACATAAGCCAGAAGCCTGTCATATCGATCATATTTCTGGACATCAAATTCCAGTTTCACCCGTTTTCCCTCAACTAAATCTTTGGTAAATCTATAAGAACGCTTGCCTAATGCCATAATCGTTTCAATATTCTGTTGCGTACGCACTGAATCACGGTGAAGTTTCCCTGATTCATGCATCTCCGGAGTATCAATACCGATCAGGCGTACGCGGCGGCCATTCTCAAGCACAAGCGTATCACCATCAACAGCCCGGGTAACCAAAATGTTTGCATAATCCTGAGCGGAAATTGCTTTCTCAACAGCCTGTTTATGTTTGGTGGAAGCTGTTTGCTTCGGTTGTTGCTGACAGGCAGAGACTCCTAATAATAAAATCAAAAAACATACAAAATAAGATATTCTTTTCATCGCTTCCCCACTTCAGTTAAACACTTAACTTCCTATAATCCTAAAAGCTTAATCTTATTTTACTATTTTTAATTAGATAAATCAATGTTTTTAGATTATAATGATTTTATGATCTACGACAAGTTCCAACAGGAAGCAATTGACTATATCAACCAGGGATTTTCGGTAATTGTTTCCGCTCCCACAGGTGCAGGTAAAACAGTAATTGCCGAGCATATCATCAATACTTCCATAGAAAGAAATATCGGCGTAATCTACACCGCGCCGATTAAAGCGCTCTCCAATCAGAAATACCGCGATTTTCGCGAAAAATTCCAGGATAATGTCGGTATTCTCACCGGCGATGTCTCAATTAACTCTAACGCCCCGATCTTGATCATGACTACGGAGATCTTCCGTAACAAAATACTCGATGAACCAAAAAGCTTAGAGCGCTACTCTTGGATCATCTTTGACGAAATCCATTATATTGACAATCCTGAACGCGGCACTGTCTGGGAAGAATCTTTAATATTTTTACCCAAACATATGCAATTATTGGGGCTTTCAGCGACTATCCCGAATATCGAGCAATTCTCCAAATGGATTGAATCAATCCATAATAAAACTGTAAAAGTCGTGATTGAAGACAAACGGCCAGTGCCGTTATATTTTCGTTTTCAATGCCAGAATGAAATTTTTAACAAGATCGAACAACTGCGCCGCGTGCGTTCCAACAAACCAAGCCGCCTTTATTCGCTGGTTGATTACCTGCGCAATAATGACGGGCTTCCGGCGATTTATTTTGTTTTTAGCCGCAAAAGGACCGAAGAACTAGCCGGAGATCTTTACGGTTGTAAATTTTTAAGCAACGATGAATCCCGTAAAATCACCGAAATGTATGAAGAACTACTGGAAAAATTTGACCTTAAGCATGAACAGTCCGCGCAAGAGCTATATCCCCTTGTGCAACGCGGTATCGCTTATCATCACGCCGGGATGCTGCCGACTCTAAAAGAAGTTGTCGAACGCCTTTTTACCAGCCGTTTGCTTAAAATTATTTTTACCACTGAAACATTCGCTTTAGGCATAAATATGCCCAGCCGCTCTGTTTGCTTTGACGGTTTGCGCAAATTCTACGGCACTTACGTGCGCAATCTGAAAACCCGCGATTTTTACCAAATGGCTGGCCGCGCAGGCCGCCGCGGTATCGATAAAGAAGGTTTTGTTTACTGCAGGATCAATCCGCAAAGAATAAATTTTGAAGAAGTTCAACGGATAATCTTCGGAAAACCTGAAGAAGTAAAAAGCCAGTTAAATACGTCTTACGCGACTATCCTCAATCTTTATGAAAAATATAAGGATGACCTTTTTACGATTTATCCGCTTTCATTACATTATTTCCAATCGCGTAAAAATGAGCAAAAAGAAGCTTTAAGGTTACTGGACGCGAAATTAAAGCTGCTCAAAGAACTTGGTTATATTTACGAAGGCCAACTTACGGAAAAAGGTAAATTCGCTAAAACAGTTTACGGTAACGAACTTATCCTCGCCGAGTTATATGAACAAAATGTCCTGGAACAGCTTGATGAATTCGGTTTAGGGGTAATCGCGGCGGCAGTTGTTTTTGACCCGCGAAAAAACCAGCGTATGCCTTCGGGAATTTCCAAGTCCAGCCGCCATATTAAAAGAGTATGTGAAGAAACTTACGACCGCATCAAAGATAAAGAACGCCGCTACAAAATTTACCCTTTCAGTAAACTACCTTATTTTCATTTATGCTCTGCGATGGAAGCCTGGTTGCGCGGAACAAATTTTGACCGCACCCGACAATTAGCTGATTGCGATGAAGGAGAAATGATCCGCTATTTCAGAATGAGCGTGCAGATTTTAAGAGAAGTATCGCAGGCGCCGATCTCAAGCTACGTTTTAAAAGACAAGATCAAAGAAACCATC
>JALOBQ010000024.1 GCA_023228185.1 Candidatus Omnitrophota bacterium | reverse complement strand
GCGGTATACATCGACGCGTAAGTCCTTGTCTTCTAAAACTATATCCAGCTCGTCGTCAACTTCCGGCATCACATCAATTGAGGCAAACGACGTATGCCGGCGCTTTGCCGCGTCAAACGGAGATATGCGCACCAGCCGGTGGACGCCGCGTTCGGCTTTCAGGTAACCGTAAGCGTAGGGGCCGGAAATCAGTGCGGTGATATTTTTGATTCCCGCTTCTTCACCGTCAAGTAAATCTAAAATTTTGACTTCCCAGCCCCTGCTCTGGGCAAAACGGCTGTACATCCTGAAAAGCATCCCCGCCCAATCGCAGGATTCCGTGCCGCCGGCGCCGGAATTAACGCTGATGATCGCGTTATTCTTATCGAGTTTTCCGCCGAGTAGTGTTTTAAACTCCAATGCTTCCAGCTCTTTAGCTAAAACCTCGCAAGAACGCCAAACTTCCAGAATTAATTCTTTATCTTCAGGTTTTAATAAGGGCAGGATTTCTTGCAACTCTTCGATTTTTTTTAAAGCCGCGTCCCAGGGCTCGACAATTACTTTATAACCCTTTAACTCTTTAACTACTTTTGTCGCCTGGTCAGCGCTATCCCAAAAACCCTCTTGCGACATTTTGCCGGAGAGCTGGCCAATTTTTTGCTTCAGGTTATCGACGTCAAAGATAACCTCTTAAATTTTCCAAACGCACCCCTAAATCAGAAATTTTTCCTTGGATATCATCAAGCATGATCTCTCCTTAATCTTTTATGATTTTTTAATCCCGCGTAACGCCAAAGAAAATTCATCGCGGTTATCTGATGCTTCCATTGCCGCTTCTTCGGTGATTTTACCCTCACGCACAAGTTTAATTAATGATTGATTGAACGACTGCATGCCGAAAATCTTGCCATCCTCGATAAACTGCGGTATTTCCCAAATCTTACCGTCTCGGATCAAGCGGCTGATCGTGGGCGTCAATAACATCGCTTCACAGGCAGGCACGCGGCCGGAACCATCTTTACGCGGCACAAGCCTTAATGAAATAACACCTTTGAGCAGTCCGGCAAGCTGGTTTCTCGCTTCCTGATGCTGATGCGGAGGAAAAAGATTAATTAACCTCTCTACTGTTTGCGAAGCGTTAATCGTGTGCACCGTGCTTAAAACTAAAACGCCGGTTTCCGCAGCGGTTAAAGCGCTGGAAACAGTCGTGTAATCGCAGATATTGCCGATAAAAATAACATCCGGGCTCTGTAAAGTAAACGAGCGCAAAGCCACGCCATAACTAGGCACATCCAGCCCCAGTTCCCTCTGATTAATCAACGATTCTTTATCTTTAAAAGTAAACTCAATCGGCTCTTCAACAGTAAGAATATGTTTGCGGCTATTATTATTGATGTAATCGATAATGCTGGCAATGGTAGTTGATTTTCCTGAGCCCATTGTGCCGGTAAGTAAAACTAATCCGCGGGTTTCGCCGGCTAATTTTTTCAGTAACTCTACCGGCAGGCCCAACTCTTCAAAAGTGCCTACCTCACTGCGCACACTGCGGATAACAATCGACGGCCAATTCCTCTGTAAAAAGATACTTACCCTGAACCTGTATCCGGTTTCCTGAAGATAAACGGTAAAATCGATATCGGAGTTTTTATTGAAGAGTTCCTTCTGTTTGAGGTTGGTCAATTCATCGGTTGCCCGCACAAGGTCCTCAACGGTTAAGGCCTCATCCCCTATAGGCAGGATATTTCCGTCGATCCTGTAACGCGGGATACCGCCGGCGCGGTAAAAAAGATCAGAAGCCCCTTTATTGATCATCCCTACCATTAATTCTTTAATCCCCATATTTCCTCCGATTATATTTTTATTTATTATAACACTTTATACCTTTTTGAGTAGGATTAAATTCCATGTATTTACCCAATAAAAGCCGGGTTTGCGCGTCAAGAGCCGGAGTTGAACCCAGGATCAATATGATAAAAGGAACAGTAAACCATTCCAGGACCATTAAGACATTCTTCAGCCGGTTTATTCCTTTTGGCCGATGAGGCAAGATTGAACGGCTTAGAATAACCCAAACCAAAGTGGTAAATAAAGTAAAATTCACCAGCAGCCCGGTAATTTTAGGCAGGTTATAACCAATGGTCATCTGGCTGAAAAAATTCCCGCCGCAAATTAAGGGCAGCGGCCCGATCAGCACTAAAATTACCGCCCAGATAGCCCAGGTAACATGGCTCTCCAACAATTGAAAACCGCGGCGCAGTTTTACCTGCCAGGCTATCCGGCTGCCGCTTAAAAATGCACTAACCAGAAAAGGAAAATTTTCCACGCCCCAAGCCCATCTTCTCTTTTGTTTATATTGCATCGCCATTGTTTTTATAATCGTGTTGGAATACGCCACATCCATAGAAACAGTGATATATAGCGGCACGACCCGGTAAGCGCCGTTATAATATAAAAATGCCTTCCAATAAATTACCGAATCATCCGAGATCATATCCGTCGGCCAGTAATCAATCTCGACTAATGTTTTAAAACTCATGCTATGGCTGGAAAATGTGACAAACTTCTCCAGGCGCATGCTTTCAGTCATCTGGCAGAATGATCCGCTAATCTCCACTATCCGGGCAAATGAGGGCGCCTGCCAAATATTATTATTATAAACCGGCATCGGCTGATAGCTGGCTTGATGCGGTGCGCTAGATGTAAGAAAATTATAACTTAGGCATCCGAAATATTCTTGCTCAACGCAGGTATCGGCGTCAAAACATGAGATGACCACAGACGCGTAATCAATGCCTTTCTGGTCAATTAGTTTTTTGGCGAATTTCGCCCCCCAGGTGGCGTTAGCTCCTTTAGTGCGGCTTTCACCTGATAGGCCATCCGGATGAAACGTGGAAACGCAAAGAGAGAATTTTCCGGCGAATTCTTTTTCCAGCTCTAAAGCATTTGCCCGGCAATGAGGGTTTCTCTCTTCGAACGTTAAAACGACAATTATTTTTTCTTTTGGGTAATCGCTCCTGTTTAAAGCTTCCAACGACGGCCGCAAAACATCCAGGCCTTCGTTATAAACAGGGAATAAAACAAGGTGGTATAATTTTTCAAATCTGCCGGCGCAAGGAAGCGCCTGGCAGCTTTTTAACCAATCTTTATCTTTAACATGCGCCAGCTTCTGGCGCGCTAAAACTAAAAGCATCGTCAGATAAGTAGTGCGGATAATCCAGTAAAAATCAAAGATAATGATAAAAATAGCGCAGCCTACCGGATTAAAAAAAGCCAATAAAATAAGCCCGATAATCACACCCCAGGAGATGCTTCCGGGGATAATCTCCAAAAATCTGTAAAGATGAGATTTCTTATTCATTTCTTTTTATTTAAGCGGTATATCAAAAAGATATAATTCCGGGCTAATCGACAGTTTATAAAGGTTATTTTTGCCAGAGCTTTCATCCTGAAGCGGATAAGTAAAATAAAGCATATCGCGCTCCTGGTCATAAAAAGCGGTAAGCGATTCGCTTTTTAACCGCGCTAAACTTACCCGCGGAGACTGGCTACGGGCTTCGACTACCTCGATATTTTTGTTCGTAATCACCACTAAATGGTAACTATCCGAATGCCAGAATACTTTCAGCACCTTGCTCTTGGGATAATCCAGGTAGACGGGCACATCCGAATAACTATAGATATCCGGTGATTCAAGCGAGATCACGGCAACCTGATGGTTGTTAAAGAGAAAAAGTTTTGTCAGATCGTGCGAAACATCCCAATCCTGAATATTTAAAAAATTCTCCGGTAAGGCCGCTACATCCTGAAAATTGTTGCCGTTGATATCGGTTTGATAAACCACGAGTTCAACCTCATCCAAATAATAGATCAATCCCGCTTGGGCGTAAAACCGGAATGAAGAAACATTTTCCTGATTTAATTGTTTAAACTCAGGCCGTAGAGGAAAAAGGATAATTTTATCTATTCGGCTTACCTTGCCCGCTTCAACTTCAACCGGGGAAGTCCAGGTATAATAATCCTCCATCTCCAGGCGGATAGTATAACTGCCGGGCAAAAGTTCCTGGATGCTGGCAGGCGTTTTTTCTTTAAGTAATTTCTTATTCAGATAAATATTGGCGCCTTCCGGCTGCGTTTTTAAAAAAATCAACCCTGTCTTGGTAAATTTTAAAGAGTGCGGATTAAATTTGTATCCTAAAGCAAATAATAATATAAAAGGCAAGCCAATGAAAAATACCAGAATACTTAAATAAAATAACACTGCCCTAATTCTCTGAAAAACGATCATTCCTACCCTCCTGGACCCTGTTTCCTTCACGACTTGGACCCTGTTTCCAGGTCAAGTTGGACCCTGTTTCCAATTTAATTTATTTGCCGAAAACCCTTTTTCTACGCAAAAGATGATGATAACTTATCGCAAACCTATGCGCTTCATCGCGGATCCTGCGGATCAGGTTCAAAGCGGCGGTATCCTGGCTAAACCTTAAAGGTTTATCCCTGCCAATAATGTAAATGTTTTCTTCTTTTTTGGCAATACTAATTAAAGGAATTGCCACGCCTAACTGTTTCAACTGCCGAAAGGCGGTAAGCAAATGCCCTTTGCCGCCGTCAATTAAGATCAGGTCCGGTAATTTAGCTTTCTCTTTAAGCAGCCGGCCATAACGCCGTCTGACAACCTCGGCAATCATACTGTAATCATCCGGGCCAGGCACATCCTTGATCCGAAAGCGGCGGTAATTATTCTTATCCGCTTTGCCGTCAAAAAAACTAACCATTGATCCGACCGCAAGGCTTCCGGAAATATTGGAAATATCAAAACCCTCGATCCGGCGCGGGATATTCTTTAAACCCAATAAATTTTTTAATACCTCTTCCGGCCGGCCGCTTGCGCCAGATACTGGATAGTGGCTTTTTGCTAAAACGCCCAAAGCATCCAGTTGGTCACGAATAATTGCCGCTGACTCGAAATCAAGTTTTTTCGATTTTTCCTGCATTAAGAGGTTAAGCCTCTTTAGTAGATCATCGATCTTGCCTTCTAAAACCAGGGAAATATTTTGCATCGTTCTAGCGTAGTCATCAGCCGATATTTTAGAACAACACACCCCCGGGCAAAGCTTGATCCGATAATAGATACAGGGCTTTTTCGGCAATACTTTGCAGGTTCGAAACGCAAAAGCCCGGCGCACAACTTTTAAAGCAGCTTTAAGCAGTTTAGTATTGGTATAAGGCCCGAATATTTTTCCACTTGTTTCTTTTGCGCGCGCCAAAAAAATGCGGGGAAATTTTTCCTCCGTGATACAAAGATAAAGAAAACTTTTATCATCACGCAAAAGAACATTATACCTTGGCTGCAAATCGTGGACTAAACTGGCCTCAAGAAGCAAAGCCATTGTCTCGCTGGCGCAAACCCGGCAATTAATATCGGCGGCTTTTTCCATCAGCGCGGCTGTCTTATCTGAAAGCCGGCTGCTAAAATAACTACTCAGGCGTTTTCTTAAAGATTTGGCCTTACCTACGTAAATCACAGTGCCTGAGGCATCAGAGATCAAGTAAACACCGGGCTGAACAGGCGCCGAAACCACTTTTTTCCTCAAATCGCGATTATCAAACATCTGGAAAATTTGTCCTTGATTATTTAAGGCATTCCGGCCGCATCAGCCAATTAAAAAGTTGGCGCATCTCTTCAACTTTAAAAATGAAACAGAAAAAAATATAGGCTAAAACCGCCGAAGCCAATGCCCAGAATACATTCAGCGCGTTATTTACCAGAAAAGCGATTGCCCCCATTGCCAGGCTTGCCGCTAATATCCGTAAACAGGAGATCCCGATTAATTTACTTTCCACTCCGCCTAAACGTTTGTAAAGTATGCTAAACAAAATACAAAAACCGCTAATCCCGGATATCGAAGTCGCTAAAGCCAGGCCGGCAATCTTAAGCGGGAACATTAATGCGGCATTTAATAAAAGATTAATAATTAAAGCGACGAAAGCGACTTTAGTCGTGGTTAACGTGTCTTTCAACGCGAAAAAACAGGATTGCAGTATTTTTGTCCCGCCGTAAGCGCAAAGCCCGATACTATAGAAAAACAAAGCTTGAGCGGTAAGCACGCCGCTGTGGAAATCAAATTTGCCTCCGCCAAAAAATGTAAAGATCAGCGAACGCGCAAGCACCATATAAATTACGGTTGCCGGAAGCAAAACAAAAAATACCATACGCAACGCCCAGGAAAGCGTGGTTTTTAATTCTTTTAAACCGGGCTCTAAAGCCTGGGCGGAAAACGTCGGCAGGACTACCTGAGAAATAGCGTTGCTGAAAATTCCCAAAGGAAATTGGATCAGCCGATAGGCAAAATAAAGCACGGCAATCGCGCCGTCGCCGACGATCCAGGCAAAGGAAGCAAATATTGAATCCATAAAATTATTCAGCTGGTATATCCCTGAGCTGAAAACCCGCGGCATCATTAATTTGCCGATTTGCTTTACTCCGGGATGATTTATCCGTAAAAGCGGCTTAAAACGAAAACCTTGTTTATATAATACAGGCAGCTGCACCAAAAGTTGCAGCGCGCCGCCTACTAATACGCCGAAACCCAAACCTTTTATTCCCTCTCCAAACCATAAAGCGAAAACAATAATCGAGATATTCAGCAGGCATGGCGCGAAAGCCGACACGGTAAAATTTTTCAGGGAATTTAACATTGCCATGGCATAGGCGGCCAGGCCGATAAGCAGGATATAGGGAAAAATTATCCGCGTCAATTTTATGGTCAGCGCTAATTTATCCGGCGAAGCGATAAAACCCGGAGCAATCAGGCGCACAAGCAAAGGAGCGAAAATCACCCCGAAAATAGTAATCACGCCTAAAATTACCAAAAGCAGGTTGAGCAGGATATTAGCCAACTGCCAAAATTCTTCTTTGCTTTTTTTAATTTTATACTCGCATAAAACCGGGACAATCGCGGCATTACCGGCGCCCTCGCCGATTAAATCGCGAAAAAGATTCGGCAGGCGGAAAGCAATTACAAAAGCCTGGGCGTAAATATAGATACCAAACATGCGAGCGATAATTATATCGCGCACAAACCCGAGCAGCCGGGATAGTAAAGTCGCCAGGCTGATTATCCCCGCCGACTTAGCCAAGCCCTTTTGTGGATTCAATTGGAAGAATTTGCCTGTTGACATAGCTGTTTTATTATGCTAATAATATTAAAAATAAAATTACAAAGGAGAATTTAATGCCCAGACGCAGAACATCAGTCAAAAGAACACGCGTAAACAACAGAAAACACTTAAGAAACCTGAAAGTAAAAGTTCAACTTAAGAAAACGATCAAAAAATTCCAGGAATTACTGGTTGCCAAAGATTTAGGCCAGGCTAAAGCTTTGATCAACAAAGTTTTTTCTCAACTGGATAAAGCAGCGAAAAAGAAGATCATCCACCCTAAAACAGCCGACCGCAGAAAATCGCGTTTAATGCGCAAGCTTGGTAAAGGCGCATAAATTAATTACCAATTTCTCTAATGCAAAGGCAGGCTTAAGCCTGCCTTTCTTTATGTCAATATCGGCTTCCAACAAAAAACGCAGCCTTCTTTTATTTTCCGCTGAAATAATCTCTTGTTTTTCCCAGGCATATCTTAAACCGCCAAGTATGCGTTCCGGCCGCTCACCTTCTCTAAGAAGATTCGTTAAAATACCCAGAGCCGGCGCGGCTTTACCTGATTCTATCTGACGCAGCAAGCTAAAAGTATCATCAGCGATAGACTCTTTAAAACGCGTGACTTTTCCGTACCGGGAAACAACGGTTAAAAAATCGTCCTTACGGTCATAATGTTCGAAATCCATCACTAGAATAATTTGTTTGAAGGATTTTTTTAAGTAACGCAGGATGAATTCTTTGGCGTCTTTTGCCAAAAGGCCCGCGTCTTTAATTACCACCAGGCGCTTGTCTGAATTAACCGGCAGGCTTAAAAATACCTCCTGGATGGATTTTAATTTCGCCTCTTTGGCGTAGATGATATCCAGATTAAAATCTTCGAGATCCTGGGATAGGTGCTCTTGCCTTATACTCTTAAGCTGGATTTCTTTGGCGGGATTATCTTGTCCGATAAAGATATATACCATATTACCATTGTTCAACTGTGTATTCGACTATGCGCCGGGCAAGGTCTGCCACGGCATTGCTCACCGCGGTATCTTCGCTAACCTTGATCGCGCTATTTTCGGCGTAATTGGTATAATAAGAATAATTACCGTTAAATTGTTTAATTTCCCAGAGCATCTTATTTTCCTGAGTATCCCAAAGGCTGATATTAACGTAAATGTTAATGCGGTATTCGGTAACATCGTCATTATCATTAGTATAGCTTAAAGGATCCTTGCGGTATTCAACTAATTCGCCCTTGAGGACTAAATCTGCCGTGGCTTCTCTTACTGGCTTGAGGTTGCCGTCAAAAAGGTATTTATTAATTACTTGCCTGGTAACCTCGGTTTCAAGCATCGGCCGGTAGATGCGGTATTTATTCTCCGAATAATCTTCTTGCGTAATATCCACTTTATTTAAAAACGGCGTAACATAAATAGTTCGATACTTGTCTGCAATCAATGAACGCGTGGTATAGCCGCAGCCGCTGAGAAAATTAACCATTAAACAACCTACCGCGATCAAGCATAAAGAAAAAAAAGTTTTATTTTTCATTTTTTTTAAGCTCCATTAATTGCAATCTCTCTACTGCTTGCGCCGCCCAGGAAGTATCCGGGTAATTATCGATTACCGCGTGATAATAAATTCTCGCCGCGTCAAAAAACTCCTGCTTTTCATAAAAACGGCCGATGCCAAAACTGCTCTCCGCTTCTTTGTCGCGCAGCTGGTTGATGTTTTTCTCGGCGTCCAGGCTTAAAACCGCGTCCGGATGGTCCCGGACAAATTCCAGGAACTTTTCCTTGGCTTCCTGAGCAGAACCCTGGTCATAAGCCGGGCCTTTGGATAATGAAGCGCGACATGAAGCAATCTGGTACCGTGCGGCTGTCGACCACTCGCTGTCCGGGTAACGCGAAATCACTTTGTTAAATTCATCTTCGGCTTCATAATAACGGTGCAATCCCTGAAGCACTAAAGCCAACTTATATTGAGCTTTAGGGGCTAACGGCCCATAAGTGGAATTTTCCACCACTTTTCCGAAAATTTCAATTGCCGGATTATCCACGGGCAAGGTGATCCCCATTGCCTTACGTTTTTCTCCGGCCATAAATTTCTCGCCGATACTATATTCCAACTCGATAATTTCCTGGATACGTTCGCTGAACGGGTATTTATCGATTACCTTCTGATAATTCTGATAAGCTTCGTAAGAATTACCCTGCGCTTGAAAAATTACGCCTAAAAAATACTGGCTTTCCGAAGCCTCGAATGATTTAGGATAAGCTTTCAGCAATTTACGGAATTCACGCTTTGATTCCTCGTATTTCTTATCATCAAGGAATGATTTGGCGTAAACAAATTGCTCCTTTGGGCTATCCTTGGGTAGATTCTTAGGATTGACCCATTTACCTGACTTAGGAGTCCAAATCCAGTAGGGGTAAGCCGGCTGCAACCACAACGCAAAAATAATAAACAAACTTAAGATTATTCGCTTCATAATATTAAGAATTTAGCATAGCCAGACGGCTTTGTCAAACAGTTAATCGCCCCCCGTCCCTGTTTCGAAACAGGGTCCAACTCAAGCTGGAAACAGGGTCCAAGTTACTCTGGACAGTGGGGTATTGATTAGAAGTAGATATAGGCAAACGGTATTTTAACAGCGGCTATATTCAGTTTTAATAAAAGCGTAACTAAAAATGCGGCTGTGGAAGCAATCAAAGAAGCTAAAACAGGGCTAAATAGGCTGGCTAAAACAAGGCTGAATCCCGCCAGAGTAATTAAAGTTGCCAGCGGCACAATCAGGATATTCAAGAAAACGCTGATCGGCGAAAAAATACGAAAATAATAGGCGATTATTCCGGCTGTTCCCAGCCAGGCAGACAAAGAAACCAAAAAACCTTCCAGAAAAAATCCGCTGATTCCCGTAAGCGCGCGCTTAATCTTCAACAAATTTTTTAATTTTGGATATATCCAGGCAATCGCCCAAACGCTAGAAAAAGAAAGCTGAAAACCTATATCAAACAACTGCCGGGGATTGATCAGCAGGATGAATAACGCTGACAAAACTAAAGCGTTATAAATATCCGCCTGGCGCTTTAAAAAATAGGCAAATAACATC
>JALOBQ010000023.1 GCA_023228185.1 Candidatus Omnitrophota bacterium | reverse complement strand
AAGGGAGCAAAAGTTTTAGTGGAATTTTTACGTAATTATAAAGCAAATTGATTTTTAAATTATTTTAAGGAGAAAATATGGATCCAGTCAAAATTTTTAAAAGGCCCCGCCTGAAAAAACCTTATCTGATTGTTGCCTGGCCCGGCATGGGGGATGTGGCTTTTCGGGCGGCAACATATTTAGTAGAACAGCTTAAGGCCGAGGAGTTTGCCAAGATTGAGGCCTCAGAGTTTTTTTATCTGACCAGTAGCGCTATTGACGCGGGGATTTTAAAAATGCCGGACTTGCCGCAAAGCAGATTTTTTTTCTGGAAGAATAAAGCCGGCAAGAACGATTTGATAATTTTCTTAAGTAACGCCCAGCCCGATCTTTCAAAAGCCGAGGAGTATTCCCGGGCGATTATTAATTTAGCGAAAAGTTTTCACGTGCAAATGGTGGTTAGTTTCGCTTCTATGCCGCTTACTTTAGAGCATATCCATGCGTCCAAAGTTTGGTTCGCGGCGACAAATAGCCAGCTGCGGGAAACTTTAAAGAAAAACGATTTTTCTTTGCTTAACCAGGGCCAGATCAGCGGAATGAACGGGCTTTTTTTGAGTTTTGCGAAAAAAGCGGGGCTGGAAGGCTGCTGCCTGCTTGGCGAAATACCGCTTTATACTATTCAGATAGAAAATCCCAAGGCTTCGGCGGCAGTTTTAGCTGGGCTGGCCAAGATCCTGGGAGTGGCATTCGACCTGGCTGTTTTAAACCAGCAGGCCGCGGCAATGGAAGAAGAGATCAATAAACTTTTGGATTTTTTGAAACTCGGCCCCCCGCAAGCGGGAGCGCCGGCTCCGATTGGCGACGAGGAGATTGAATTGATCAAAAAAAGCTTAAGCCAACTGACCAAATTACCCGGTTCAGTCAAAGAAAAAATTGAGAATCTTTTTAAGCAAAGCCAGGAAAATATCGCTAAAGCCAATGAGCTAAAAGTAGAATTGGATAAGTGGAATGTTTATAAGGAATATGAAGACCGTTTCCTGGATTTGTTCCGTAAAAACAGGGATAAAGGTAATTAGTTATGCCGCAACAAGTAATTAAAGTAATTTTATTTGATTTAGGAAACGTATTGGTTGATTTTGATTATAAAAAGGCTTTGGAAAGGATTGCCTATTTTTGCGATCAATCACCGGCGCAGATCAAGGCGTTCTTAAAGCAATCGCCTTCAATCTTGGCTTTTGAAAAAGGGCAAATCTCGCCGGAAGAATTTTTCTGCCAATTAAAAACTGGGCTTAATTTAAAATTAGGCTACCAGTCTTTTATTTCGATTTGGAATGAAGTTTTCACTTTAAACGTAAAAAACCGCGCGGTTTACCATATCCTGAATACCTTGCGCCAGAATTACCGCACAGCTTTGCTTTCCAACACCAATATTCTGCATTATCAATACCTGCAAACGAATTTTCCCGTATTTGGGATTTTCGATGAGCAATTCCTTTCTTTTAAGATCGGCGCGGTTAAGCCGGAAGAATTAATTTATCAGAAAGTTGTCGACGCTTTAGGCGTCGTGCCGGCGGATATCTTTTATACCGACGACCGCGCAGAGTTTGTTGATTGTGCCAGCCATTTGGGCATCCAGGGCTTTGTTTTCTCAGGTGAAAAGCAATTGATCAAAGATCTATCTTCCTGCGGGATAAATATTTAAATTATGAAATCCAAAAGTTATCAAAGGCGTTTCTACCAGGATAATCTTAAGGCAAAAAATCTGCATCTTTTACGTTATCAATTGAAAGAAACTGATCTTTATATTTTATGCGATAAAAAACTTGAAGAAAAATTTATCGCCAGGCAGGTTTATATTTTACGCTCGGGTATTGAAAGCTATATCCGTAAAGATCCCCGCTTTGAATATGCCTTAAAGCCTTTAACGGTAGAGTTGCGCGCTGCAAAAGTTGTCCGGCTGATGAGCTGTGCGGGGAACCTTGCCAATGTCGGGCCAATGGCTGCAAGTGCTGGCGCGATTGCCGAACTTCTGGGAAAAACACTCCTTAAAAAAGGCTGCAAAGAAGTGATTATTGAAAATGGCGGGGATATATTTTTAAAAATAACCTCACCGCGCAAGGTGGCGTTATACTCTGGCCGCGGCAAGCTGGCTAATCAGCTTGCTTTGCTTATCCGGCCGCAGGATACTCCTTTGGGCATCTGCACTTCCAGCGCGACGATCGGCCATTCTTTAAGTTTTGGCCGCGCCGACAGCGTGACTGTTTTAGCTAAGAGCGCGGCTGTTGCTGACGCGTTAGCCACAGCAACCTGTAACCGCGTAAATGCGCTAAAAGAGATGGAATCAGCGTTAAATTTTTGTTGTTCACATAAAGGAGTTTCCGGTTGTTTGATTGTGATGAAAAATAAGCTGGCGGCTTTGGGAAAAATTGAGTTTTCCCGTCGGAGATAAGATCCAGGTAAAATCTTCTTAAAATTCAGAAATTGCTTGACAAGCACAAGGTATTATGGTAAAAAATTAATAGCAAGTAAATCATTTTATGAAATAAATTTTTGGGAGGTTGGATAAGCTAAGTTGGAAAAAATTAGATGATTTTTTAAGGGGGCACTTAAACGAAAAAGAAAAGGTTTTAGGCCCCTATTTTTTTTAAAATATGCCCATGAAAACAGTAGGTTTAACATACGATTTAAAAACGGATTATAAATTCAAAAAAGGCGATCCGGCTGACGCTAACGCTGAATTTGACCACCCCAGCACGATTGACGTTATCGCTAAAGCCATCCAGTCCAATGGTTTTAAAACCAAACTGATCGGCAACGCCACCAATTTAATGGAGCAGATCGATTCCTTGGGAGTGGATATCGTTTTTAATATCTCCGAGGGGCTTACCGGCAGGAATAGGGAATCCCAGGTGCCGATGCTTTTAGAAATGGCCGGCGTGCCTTTTGTCGGGGCGGACGCTTTAACCCTTGGCCTGACATTGGATAAAGTAATGGCAAAGAAGATTTTTATCGCCGACGGCATACCCACCCCGAAATTTTTTGAAGTCAGTTCAATGGAGGCGTTAACTAATTTTGACCATTGTAAATTCCCTTTAATTGTTAAACCGCGTTTTGAAGGCTCCTCTAAAGGGTTAAGCGAGAGTTCGCGGGTTGAAGATATGCAAGGCCTGAAAAAACAGGTGGAGTTCATTATCAAAACATATAAACAACCGGCTTTAGTCGAAGAGTTTATATCCGGCAGCGAATTTACCGTGGCAATCGTCGGTAATGAAACTCCGGAGATTATGCCGATCGTGCAGATCAAGATTGACGGCAAACTGCAGCTGAAAGATAAATTTTATACATTCGCCAGGATCACTTCCGACAGGTTAGAATATATTTGCCCAGCGAAGATCAATGAAGAATTAAAAAATAAAATTAATGATTTGGCATTAAGGGTTTACCGGGCGGTGGATTGCCAGGATTTTGGCAGGGTGGATTTCAGGGTGGATAGTTCTGGCCAGCCTTATGTTTTAGAGATCAATCCTTTGCCTTCTTTATCGACGGAAGATGTCTTTATGTTATTAGCCACAACGATCGGCATTACTTATGAGCAGATGATCGGGAAAATTTTAAATAGCGCCATCAAAAGGCACGGATTGGATTTAGTAAAATGAAAGTCGCAATCACTTATAATTTAAAGAAAAAAGATACAACTAAACCCGCGGATTATTTTTCTGAATGCGACTCGCTGGATACGATCAATAATATTACCAATGCTTTAAAAAGCAAAGGGCATTGCGTGGAAGCTATTGACGTGGAGTACCCCCGCCTGTTTTCGTATTTTTCCAAGCATCGCGTGGATATGGTTTTTAATATCGCCGAAGGAAAAGTTGGTAAATTCCGCGAATCCGAAGTGCCGGCGGTTTTAGATTACTTGAAAATCCCCTATACCGGTTCAGATACTTTTTCTCTTGCCTTGGCTTTAAATAAGGCGCTGACTAAAAAAATCCTTAAAGCCGAAGGGATCCCCACACCTAACTTCCAACTTTTTGTCAAAGGAAATGAAAAGTTAAACCCGGAATTAAAGTTTCCTTTAATTGTCAAACCCAACTGCGAAGGTTCGGCAAAAGGAATCAATAAAAATAATGTCGTGCATAATAAGGAAGAACTTTTTCTGCGCGTTAAAGAAATTATCGGCCAATATAGCCAGGAAGCGCTGGTTGAGGAGTTTATCGAGGGCAAAGAATTGACCGTGGGGATTTTGGAAAACGGAAAAACCCGGGTTTTACCTATCCTTGAGATTGATTTCGCGAATTGCCAGAAAAGCGGTGAATATTTTTATTCCTGGAGGATGAAAGAGTTCCAGGGCAATAAAGAGATGGGGCTTGAGCCGTCATTTTTCTGCCCCGCCCGCCTGGATAAAGAGATTGAAAAAAAAGTAATTGATGTTGCCTTGCGCACGCATCGGGCGTTAGGCTGCCTGGATATTTCACGCACGGACATCCGCTTGGATAAATTTAATGTTCCTTATGTTCTGGAGATTAATCCTCTGCCGGGGTTAGACCCGAAAGAATCTAATTTCCCGATTATGGCTTACGCCGCCGGGATGAAATACGAGGATCTTATTGAGGCGATAATTTTAAGCGCTTCAGAAAGGACAAAGTTAAATTGAGTAATCCCACGGTTATCGAAAACCAGAAATTGCAGAACGAAACAGTGATCAATGTTCGTCCTCCAAGGAAATCACGGGATTATCAGCAGATCTCTATTTATAAAGATGTCAATCCCCTGGATTGGGAAGATTGGCATTGGCAGTTAAAACACAGAATACGTTTTAAGGAAGAATTAGCCCAGATTATCAAACTTACTCCGGAAGAGGAAAAAGGCCTGGATAAAGCAAAGGGCAGGTTGTCGATGTCGATTACCCCTTATTGGGCATCATTAATCGACGCTGATGACCCGGATTGCCCTATTCGCAGGCAATCCGTGCCAGTGGCCGCGGAATTTTCTGTTTCTCCGCATGAGATGGCCGATCCTTGCGCCGAAGACCGCGATTCTCCCGCGCCATACCTGGTGCACAGGTATCCGGACAGGGTTTTATTGTTAGCTACCGAGCATTGCGCGATGTATTGCCGTCATTGCACAAGGCGCCGTTTAGTCGGAGACCATGAAGAAAAAGATGGCGATCCATTGACCAAATTCGACGCGGCGATCGAGTATATAAAATCCAACCGTAAAATCAGGGATGTTTTGATTTCCGGCGGAGACCCTTTGACTTTAGAAGATGAAGCGTTAGAAAACCTCTTAGCCAAGATCCGGGCTATCTCACACGTGGAATTCTTGCGCATTGGAACGCGCATCCCGGTTTCTCTGCCGCAAAGAATTACCGAAAATTTAGCCAACACACTTAAAAGATATTCACCGGTCTGGATGAGCGTGCATTTTAACCATCCTAAAGAGATTACCAAGCGTTGTAAGCTGGCCTGCGATATGCTCGCTGAATCCGGCGTGCCTTTAGGCAGCCAGACAGTGCTTCTCAAAGGTGTTAATGACCGGCCGTTTATTATGAAGCGCCTGGTGCAGGAGCTTTTGCAAATCCGCGTCAGGCCTTATTACATTTATCAATGTGACCCGGTGCGCGGCACACAGCATTTTCGCACGCCTGTTGCCACAGGGATCAATATTATTGAAAAACTGCGCGGCCACACTTCAGGATACGCTGTGCCAACTTACGTTATTGACGGCCCCGGCGGCGGCGGCAAAATCCCGATCGGCCCAAATTATATTCTTTCCCAGGCTAAAGGGAAATATGTTCTGCGTAATTATAAAGGCAAGATCTACACCTACCAGGAATAATAAGCCTTGTTAAGCTTGCGTAAGTGTCATCCCGCGGACGCGGGAATCTGTTTTTATTCCTTGACCCCCTATCAGGCGTATTATATAATTTTTTTATACTCTTAAATAGAAGATCCGCGCAGATTATTAACCAATATCAGATTATTTAAAAATCAGGGAAGTCTTTTTTGGCTTAAAGTATATGAAAATAGGCGTAATTGAAGTTCCGGGCATTGTTTTAGGTAAACAAAATGTTAAAGATAGCCGCCTTGACCAGGCGGATAAACTGGTTCAGGCTAAGAAAAAAACTTACCCTCAGGTAGAGCTCGTAGGGTTGGAGGAAGCTTTGGAAGCGGATGTTTTGATCATCCTTAAGGATAACCGCCTAGATTTGATTTTAAAAGACCTGGAATTTGTGGAGACCCGCCTCAGCCGGAATCCTGAAGAAGCGGAAAAAATCCTGCTCAACAAAATGAAAGCGGTTTTAGAAAAAGAAGGTTTGCTTTCTTCGTTGGGTATGTCTGAACAGGAAAAAGAGCTGATCTCGGGTTATGGATTATTCACCGTTAAGCCGGTAGTAGAAGTCTCCGCGGAAGAGGCCGAGAATCCGGGATTGTTATTTGTCAGGGTTTTAAAAGAAAGCGGCTATATTTGTTTTCTTACCGTAGGCGATAAAGAAAATCGCGCCTGGTTGATTAAAAAAGGCTCAAACGCCTGGGAAGCTTCAGGGGCGATACATTCGGATATTCAGAAAGGATTTATCCGCGCTGAAATTATCAGCTTTGATGATTTTATCCAAGCCGGCGGAGAGACCCAGGCAAAACAGGCAGGCAAAATGCGTTTGGAAACCAAAGAATACATTATGCAGGACGCCGACCTCGTCAATTTCCGTTTCAACAAGTAGACAGTCTACGTAACTTGTTATACGCGATATAGTTACAAAACAAATATTTAGAAGGAATTTTTAATATAGTTTCTTTGATTGTAAAAACAGTTTAAAAGTTTAAAAGGAGAAGCGGTAATGCTAAAAGTTAAACGCGCGCTGATCAGCTTATCTGATAAAACCGGGATCGTGGAGTTTGCCAAAGGCTTGCTTAATTTTGGCGTGGAAATACTTTCTACCGGCGGCACTGCCAAATTATTGCGGGAAAATAATATTCCGGTTGTTGACGTTTCAGCCTATACGGGATTTCCGGAAATGCTCGACGGCAGAGTGAAAACTTTGCATCCGAAAATTCACGCCGGCCTGCTGGCGCTGCGCGCAAACCCCGAACATATGCGGGTTTTAAATGAGCAGGGTTTTGGATTGATCGATATGGTCGTGGTTAATCTTTATCCTTTCGAAAAAACAATCCAGAAACCAAATGTGGATATCAAAGAGGCAATCGAGAATATTGATATCGGCGGCCCGGCAATGCTGCGTTCGGCGGCTAAAAATTACGCTTCTGTCGCGGTAATCTGCAATCCGGCAAATTACGCGCAAACGCTAACGCATTTAAATAAAAATAACGGCTGCCTGCCGGATGATTTTTTACGCTCACTTGGCATTGAAGTATTCGGCCGGACCAGCGCGTATGATGCGGCAATCTATAAATATTTGAGCCAATATTTT
This sequence comes from Candidatus Omnitrophota bacterium, assembly GCA_023228185.1. Classification (GTDB taxonomy): domain Bacteria; phylum Omnitrophota; class Gorgyraeia; order Gygaellales; family Profunditerraquicolaceae; genus JALOBQ01. The sequence continues at coordinate 3,061 of JALOBQ010000023.1, read as the reverse complement.
CAATCTGCTAACTCCGCTGATTTCCCGCAGGAATTAACTTTAGCGTTTGAAAAAATCCAATCTTTACGCTACGGAGAAAACCCGCACCAGCAAGCCGCTTTTTACAGGGAACAAGGTAAAATCGGCGGTATCGCTAATTTGAAACAATTACAGGGCAAAGAACTTTCTTTCAATAATATTTTAGATCTCAACGCTGCCTGGGAATTGGTAAAAGAATTTAAGAATCCGGCGGCAGTAATCGTTAAACATAACAATCCCTGCGGAGCGGCTGAAGATAAAACATTGGAGAAGGCTTTTGTTTCCGCCTGGGAGAGCGATAAGCTTTCTGCTTTCGGCGGGATTGTCGCCTTGAACAGAAAATTGGACCTAAAGACGGCAAAATTAATTTTTAAAAGCGGTTTTCTGGAGTGCATCATCGCTGTAGGTTTTGCATCCGGCGTTGCGGAGCTATTTAAAACAAAAAAGAACTTGCGTTTGATTGAGATGGGTAACTTGGGTGCTATTAATGAAAATGAGTTTAAGCGTGTATCCTGTGGTTTGCTTCTTCAGAATAAAGATTCACTAACTTTGGATATACAAAAGCTTAAAGTAGTGACGAAGAATAAACCTACAGCCAAAGAGATGGAATCTCTGCTTTTTGCCTGGAAAGTTGCCAAGCACGTTAAGTCCAACGCGATTGTTTTATGCAAAGGCAGCAAAACCGTGGGTATTGGGGCAGGCCAGATGTCGCGCGTTGATTCCGTGATTATCGCCAAAAGAAAATCCGGCAAAAAAAGTTTAGGCAGCTGCCTGGCATCAGACGCGTTTTTTCCCAAACCCGACGCGATTACCTGGGCGCATAGAGCAGGGGCAAAGGCGATTATCCAGCCTGGCGGCTCAATCGCCGACGAGCAGATTATCAAGGCCTGCGATAAATACGGCATTGCCATGGTCACCACGGGATTTCGGCATTTTCGCCATTAATTATTTAAATATGCCTGCCGCTGGCTGTAAGAGTTAAGGGATGAATTTATGAGATACCGGCAGGCGGTTAAATATCTGGAAAGTTTTGTTGATTACGAAAAAATTCCCGCCTATTCCTATAATCAATTTTTACAATTAAATAGAGTAAAAACTTTTTTGCGCCTGCTTGGGTCGCCTGAACAAGGCTTAAAAATAATTCACGTTGCCGGCAGTAAAGGTAAAGGTTCTGTTTGCGCGTTTATCGCCTATATTTTAAAAGCGGCGGGTTTTTCCGTCGGCCTATATACCTCGCCGCATCTATCCGATTTTCGCGAACGCATCCGCGTTTTGAGCAAAGATTCAACTGATAAAAGTGTTTTTGCAGGATTGATCCCAAAGGCGGCGCTTGTGCGCCTGACGCAGGTAATCTGCAAAGCCGCGCGAAAATACAGCCGTTTGAACAAAAAAGATAAACTTTCATTTTTTGAAGTATATACGGCTTTGGCGTTTTTATATTTTAAAGAAAAGCGCGTTGATTTCGCGGTGTTGGAAACCGGTTTAGGAGGCAGGCTGGACGCTACTAACGCCGCCTCAAGCTTAGTCTGCGCGATAACGCCGATTAGTTTTGAGCATACGCAAAAGTTAGGAAAAACGCTTTCTGCGATTGCCGCGGAAAAAGCCGGCATCATTAAAGAAAAAAAATCGGTTGTCTTGATTGCCTATCAGCAAAAAGAGGCAGAACAGGTGTTCATCAAGCAATCTTTGAAATTAGGCTGCCGGCTCTATCGAGTGGGCAAAGAAATAAAATATTCCGCGGAAAAATCCGGTTTTTCCGTTGTTGGGATAGCCGGTAAATATGATCATTTGCGTGTCAGGCTTTTAGGCAGCCATCAATTAGCTAATGCCGCGCTTGCCGTCGGCGCAGTAGAAGCTTTAGGGTTTTTTGGTTTTAAAGTTAAAGCAAGGCAAATCCGTGTTGGGTTAAGCGCCGCGCTTTGGCCAGGCAGATGCGAAGTAATCTTTCGACAGCCTTGTGTTGTCCTGGATGGCGCGCAAAACGCGTCTTCGGCTCAGGCGTTAAAAAAAGCAATTAAGGAAAATTTTAAATTTAAAAAGTTGATTTTAGTCATCGGAATATCCAGCGATAAAGATATCGCGGGTATCTGCCGGCAGCTTGCGCCGTTGGCCGACCGAGTGGTTGTTACCGCGGCCAATACTCTGCGGGCAGTAAAACCTGAACATTTGGCAAAATATTTTTCCGGTTTTTTAAAAAAAGATAAAATAGATATTACCGCTGGCGTTAAAGAAGCTAAAAATACAGCTTTGCGTTTAGCCGGCAAGAACGATTTAATATTAGTAACCGGTTCCTTATTTGTAGTAGGTGAATTTCGTGATGTTAAAAAATAATTTCGATACAATCGCGGCGATTTCAACATGCCCCGGTGAAGGCGGGATAGGCATTGTGCGCGTAAGCGGGAAGAACGCTTTAAAGATCGCCGACAAAATTTTTATCAGTAAAGATAAAATTAAGCCGTCGCAGGCAAAAAGCCATACTCTACATTATGGCGTGGTTTCTTGCGGCGGCGCTTTGGTTGATGAGGCGATACTTACTTTGATGCGCGCGCCAAAATCATACACCAAAGAAGACGTGGTGGAGATTAATTGCCACGGCGGGATGGTGATTTTGCGCAAAGTTTTAGAGCTTGTTTTAAGAAACGGCTGCCGGCTGGCTGAACCGGGTGAATTTACAAAACGGGCATTTTTAAACGGCAGGTTGGATCTCACGCAGGCAGAAGCGGTGATTGATATGATCCGCGCTAAAACAGATTCCGCTTTGAACATAAGTTTGGGCCAATTGCGCGGCGGTTTGTCCGCGGAATTTAACGCTTTGCGCAGGAGTATTTTAAAAGAACTTTTGTTTCTGGAAGCCAGCATTGATTTCCCGGAAGAAAATATTAGGCCAGCCAAACTGCATCAGCAAGGGAAAGGATTAAAACGGATCATTACCGTTTTGGATAAATTACTCAAAGAATCTTCTTCTGGCAGGATACTGCGCGAAGGTATGGCTGTGGTGATTTGCGGCTGCCCGAATGTGGGAAAATCTTCTCTTTTAAATGCC
>JALOBQ010000022.1 GCA_023228185.1 Candidatus Omnitrophota bacterium | reverse complement strand
AAGCGCCTCCCTGTCACGGAGGAGATCGCGAGTCCGAATCTCGTCGGCCCCGCCAGTAAACTAAACGCCGTAAAGTATTTACGGCGTTTTTGTTTCCCTTCCCCTCCCACTGTCCTTCACGAGTTGGACCCTGTTTCCATCTTGAGTTGGACCCTGTTTCCAAGCCAAGCTGGAAACAGGGTCCAGGTAATTGACTTATCCGGGCAGAGGGGTTATAATGTTGAAAAATACCACTTGGGATATTGTTGTTAATCCGGTGGTAGCAAGGAGTTATTTTGCCAGCTGAAATGATTAAAAGCGATTATTTAAAAAAGCTCAAAAGCGGTTTTGATTTTATCTTAAACCACTTTTTCTTCATTTTTTTTGTTTGCCTGGTGATTCTTTATTCTTCCCGTGAGATTATTGATTTAGACCTCTGGCTGCATTTAAAAACAGGCCAATATATCCTGCAGCAACATATTATTCCCGCCAGTGACATTTTTTCATTTACTATGTTTGGCAAGCCGTGGATCAATCATGAATGGCTTTTTCAGGTGATTATCTATTTATTCCATAATGTTTTAGGCGCCAATGGTATTATGCTTTTTCAGAATATCACCGCCTTATTTACATTTATCCCGCTGTTTTTGATTGCCCGTAAAAAAAATCATTATCTTTTTGTGTTTAGTATTTTATACCTGGCGGTATTAGCCTGCGCCTATCGTTTTATGAGCCGGCCCGATGCCTGCACGCTTGTTTTTATTGTTTTCTATTTATGCGTCTTGAAATTATTTAGCGAAAAAAAATCCTCGTTTTTTTTATGGCTATTACCGGTCTTCCAGGTAATCTGGGCCAATATCCATGGTTTTTCGTTTTTGGGCGTTCTCATCGTTTTCATTTTTCTGTTTGGTGAATTGGTTAAAAGATTCGTTAAACTTCCTTTTTCCTGGAATCAGGTTGCCCGTCTGGATAATCAACAACTCAAACAGCTGTTGATTGTTTTGGGTTTATTGATTTTGGCGTCGTTTATTAATCCTTACGGCTACAAAGGCGCTTTTTACCCGTTTTCCGTTTTAAGCCAAATCGCCGGAAAAGGAAAAGTAATTTTTCAATATGTGCGGGAACTCTTACCGCCGTTTAACGCGAAAAATATACTGGATTTACAATACTTTCCATTTTTTAAAATATTAATTCTTTTTTCGCTGGCGAGTTTTTATTTGAATTATAAAAAACTTAATATTGTTAATTTTCTTTTTTGGTTGTTTTTTTTAGTTTTCGCGCTGAAAGCCCAGAGAAATGTCGTTTATTTTCCTCCTCTTGCGGCCTTTGTGATTTTTAATAATCTGGATTTTATTACAGAAAAGCACGAAATTATTGAAAAGTTAATCGCGAAAGTTTCACGTTACGGGCTAAACTATTTTCTCGCGGCAGCGCTATTTTTTGCGGCGATATTCGCAGCCGGCCAGTTCACGAGGTTAATTATCGGCGCCCGGGGGGGATTGTCATTTGAACCTACTTTGAATGGTGATGTCCAGGCCAGATACCCGAAAAAAGGCGTGGATTTCCTGCTTGCGCATAACTTTCCGGAACGCATGTTTAACGATTTTAATTCCGGAGCATTACTGGTAGGTTGCGCTTTTCCTCAAAGGAAGGTTTTTATCGACGGCCGCACAGAACTTTATGGCGCGGATTTTCTGATTAATTATATCAAAATAGGCAGCGGACAAAAAGAGGCAATTGAAGGAACAATTCAGAAATTTGGCATCCAGGGTTTTTTCCTGACTATCTCGGCTAACGATCTGCAAGACGGCTTGATTGATTATTTAATTTCGCAAGGTTCCTGGAAAATCGTTTATTTAGATGAATCGGCGATTATCTTTCTGAAGGATATCCCGGAAAATAACGCTTTGATTAAAGAATTTCAGATTGATTTAAAAGAATGGGCCGCGCCTAAAGTGGATACTTCTGATCAGATAAGTTTTCGGCATTATCCCTATGCTAATTTCTACCGCGCGAGATTCTTTCACAGGCACGGTTTCTATAAAGCTGCTGCCGATGAAGCTAAAGCAATACTTAAACTGCGGGCAAATGACCCGGAGGCAAAGAATTTTGTCCAGGATTATTATATCTCAAGTGGGGATTCTGCTAACGCTTTAGCCGAAGGGATAAAGCCGGAAATTTATTTTAATCGTGGTATTGATTTTGACAGAGCGGGAAAATTTGACGCGGCGATTAAAAATCTGGAAATGGCCGGGAAAATGTCGCCTAAAAACGATATGATATTTTTCGCGCTGGGTAATGCCTGGAAGAATAAAGGCGATTTGAACAACGCCATTAAAAATTTCAGTTATGCCGTTGAAATAAATCCCCGTAATCTCGGAGCCTTGCATAACCGGGCTGTTGCCTATTGCTTGACTAAAAATTACGCTAAAAGTTGGGAGGATGTGCATCGTTTAAGGTCTTTTGGCGTTGATATCAACCCGAAAGTGTTAATCTATCTTCAATCATCCTCTGGGAGGATAGAATGAAACGCGGCCCCGCATTTGTTAAAAGAATCCCTGCTAAAAATTTGCTTGCCTGGGGCATATTTTTATTATTGGGCATAGCGATTTATTCGAATACTTTTTTCAGTTCATTCCATTTGGATGATTTTTCCTCAATTAAAAATAATCTGGCTATAACCAGTTTGACTAATTTTAAGGGAATCTGGAATTTTTGGCCGTCGCGTTTTTTGACTTATTATAGCGTGGCAATTAATTATCAAATTCATGGGCTTAATTTTTTCGGCTACCATTTATTTAACCTGATTGTTCATTTAACTTCTGCGGTTTTTGTCTGGTGGCTTCTGCGGTTGACTTTTTTAACTCCGGCGTTAAAAGAACAAAGAATCTCGCAAAAATCGGAGTTAATCTCATTTTTCGGCGGGTTGATTTTTCTTGTTCATCCTCTTCAGACCCAGAGTGTAACGTATATTATTCAGCGTGCCGCTTCCATGGCAGCGATGTTTTACATACTTGCTTTATGTTTTTACGCCAAAGCTCGATTGACTGCCCAAAATGACGCTAAATCTTCACGGATATTTTATTGGCTGGCTTTGCTTACCGCGATTTTGGCGATGTTTACCAAGGAAATGACAATTACGCTTCCTTTTATGATTTTGCTTTATGAAACGTATTTCTTCAAGCAAGAGCGTAAAATTAACTGGAAATCGGTGCTGCCATTTTTTGCTATGCTTCCGATTATTCCGCTGACCATGAAGTTGACCCAATCAGTAGATTTTAGCCAGATGCGCCGGGCAATAGAATTTTTTCCTGAAGTCAGGCTTACTCCGTTAGAATACCTTTTTACGCAGTTCCGGGTGATACTTACTTATATTCGTTTATCGTTTCTGCCATTTAACCAGAATTTAGATTATGATTATCTTGCTTCAAAAAGTTTCTTTGATCCAGCCACATTAATCAGTTTTATTTGTTTGGTTATAATTATTGTTGCGGCAATCCGGCTGCGCGGCCGCTTGCGCATGATCTCATTCGGAGTATTTTGGTTTTTACTGGCGCTTTTACCGGAATCAAGTATTATTCCGATTAAAGATGTGATTTTTGAGCATAGGATGTATTTGCCTCTGGTTGGCTATAGTTTTTTTCTTTCCTGCGGGATTTTTTATTTGTTTGGCGAAAAAAAAGAAAAATTGGCAATTTTTATATTGGTTAGCCTGGTTGCGTTTTACGGGGTGAAAGCGCATCTGCGTAATAATGTCTGGAAAAACGAACTTGCTCTATGGAATGACGTTGTCACAAAATCCCCTAAGAAATTAAGAGGGTATTGTAATCGAGGGTATGTTTATCAGGAAAAGAAACAATTTGATCTAGCGCTTGCCGATTATGAAAAAGCCATGAAAATTGACCCTTTGTCCAGTGATCCGTATTTCGGCAGAGGAAGTATTCTGAAAGATAAAGGCGATTACGCGGCTGCCTTAACTGATTTTGACAGGGCAGTCGCGCTAAACGGTAATTCTAAAGTTTTGAATGACCGCGCCAATCTTTATATGGAGTTAAAACAAATTCCGCAGGCAATCCTTGATTATACCAGAGCCCTTGAATTAAGCCCCGATGACCCGGATATTTATTTTAATCGCGGCAATGCGTATGCGGTTTTTGGGAATCTTGACGCCGCGATTATTGATTTTACAACGGCAGCGCGGATATATCCTAAGAATGACGCGGTATTTTTCGCGTTGGGTAATGCCTGGAAGGATAAAGGGGATTTGTATAAAGCTATTGAAAATTTTAGCAGGGCTTTAGTTGTTAATCCACATAATCTTGGAGCGTTGCATAATCGGGCTGTGGCTTATTGTTTAATTCAGGATTATGGCAGATCCTGGGATGATCTTTATAGATTAAGGGCTCAAGGCGGGGATATCCATCCGAAAGTTTTAGAGATGTTACAAAAATCATCAGGAAGAAAACAATAAAGTTGATTAAAAAGGAGTGAGGCTAATGGCTACTATTGATGAATTCAGGAAATTAGAATTTAAGATCGCCGAAATTAAAGATGTTTCAGAACATCCTAACGCGGATAAGTTGTTAATCTTAACGCTGGATGTTGGCGATAAAACCAAGCAGGTTGTCGCCGGTATAAAAAGCGCGTATTCAAAAGAAACGCTTGTGGGTAAGCAAGTTGTTGTCGTGGATAATTTAGATAGCGCGATTTTGCGCGGAGTGGAAAGCCAGGGTATGGTTTTAGCCGGTTCAGATGAAAACGGCATCGTGATTGTTTCCCCCGAAAAAAAATTAAAGAATGGGAGTATCGTTAAATGATCAAACAATTCGCGCCTTCGGAAATCTGCCTGAAGTGCCGCTCTTGCTGCCGGTTCAGGGAAGCTGATTCTGTTTGGAGCCCTTGTTTGCTGGAGGAAGAGATCCAGGAGTTTATCGACAAAGATATTCCGCATACCCGCGTTTCTATTGCGATCAACCACCGCTTGTGCCTTTTGCCGCAAGCTTCAGGGGAAGGTTTTATCTGCCCGTTTTTAAACGAAGCGGATAACCATTGCAAGGTGTACGCCTGTCGGCCATTTGAATGCCAGTTGTATCCTTTTTTACTGAATATGCGCGCCGGCAAAGTTCTTTTAACAATCGATCTAAATTGCCCGTATGCCAGCGAAAAAATCGATTCGCCGGAAATGCGTGATTATATCCGCTATCTTGCCGCCTATCTTAACGAAAAAAAACAATTGAAACTGCTGAAAGACAATCCTCAGATTATCCAGGCTTATGAAGAAGTCAGAGCTGTCGCGGAACTTGACCTCGGAAAATGAGATTACATAAATTAAGTTTAGCCGATCGAAGCTTATTCCGCCGTTTTTTAAGCGCTTGCCGCCACGAACTTTGCGTATTTTCCTTTGAGAACATTTATATTTGGCAGCCGCTTTTTGATATTCGCTGGCAAATCATCCAGGGCAGGTTGTGTGTCTTTTTCAAGGATAAAATCGGGATCTTTCTGTATCTGCCTCCTTTAGGCGAGCCGATTTCTTTAGAATTATCAAAAAGTGTTTTTGCTTTAATGGATAAATTTAACACTAACCGGGAGGTCTCGCGCATAGAAAATATCGAAGAAAACCAAAAGCAAAGTTATCAGGAATCAGGATTGCTTGTGCGGGATAAATACGCGGATTATCTTTGTTCAAGAAATGAGCTTGCCGGATTAACTGGAAATAAGTTCAAAAGCCAGCGCGCTTCCTATAATTATTTCATCAAACATTATAATTTTAGCTGCGTTGAATTTTCTGTAAAACATATTCCAGGGTGCAGGAAATTATTTAAGCTTTGGGCAGATCAACGCAGCAACCATTCTCAGGATCCTGTTTATTTAGGGCTACTTCAGGATAGCGCTCTGGTTCTGGAAAAAATATTCTCCGATTACAAAAAGCTTGATTATCAGGGCTTGGTTGTAAAATGCGATGAAAAGATTACCGGATTTACTTTCGGTTATAAATTAAATAAGGATACATTCTGTATTGTCTATGAGATTACTGACCTTTCTTTTAAGGGGCTGGCGCAATTTATTTTTCGCGCCTTTTGCCAACAATTGCCGGATTTTAAATTTATCAACATTATGGACGATTCCGGCCTGGAAAATTTAAAAAAGACAAAATTAGCTTATCATCCAGTAAAAATGGTTAAAGGGTATATCGCCACGCGGCAATAAAATGCATATTGATCAAGTTGAATTTACAATTTTTGACACGGAAACTACCGGCCTGGATTTTGCTTGCGGCGAGCGCCTTGTTGAGATTGCCGGGGCAAGATTTAAAGCAGACACGGTAATCGCGAAATTCGATTCTTTGGTTAATTCCGGCAAGGCAGTTTCTGCGAAAGCTTTCGCGGTAAACAAAATTTCTCCGGAGATGCTGCAAGGCGCGCCGGGAATGGAAAAAGTTATTCCGGAATTTTTGCGTTTTTCTGAAAACAGCTGCCTGGCTTCGTATAACACGAATTTTGATTTAGGGTTTTTAAACAACGAATTGACTTTGCTTAATTTACCGCTTGCAAAATCAAATCAGGCTGTGGATATTCTTACTTTGGCTCGCAATGTCTTGCCTGGCCTGCCGCGTTACGCGCTTTGGTTTGTCGCTGAAAGATTAGGCATTAAAAATAACCAGCAACATCGCGCCTACGCCGATGTCGAGCTTACTTTGCAGGTATTTATGAAGTTAAAAAGTATCGTTTTAGACAGCGGTTTATCGGATTTTAATGATTTTTTCCGCTTGGCTTTGTCGGGAAACCAGTTTAAGCCGGCGTTGGCTGAAAAAAGAATGGATTTTTTAAAGGCAGCAGTAGAAAGCAAAAGGAAAATCTTTATTGAATATCTTTCCGCACAGAATAACCAGATCACCCAAAGGCAAATTATTCCTCGTTTGTTGCGTAGAGATGGAGCTTGTGACTACCTGGTGGCTTACTGTTTTTTAAAACAGCAGGAAGTGATTTTTAAAGTCGAAAATATTTTAAAATTTTCATATTAGAATATTGCTGTTGAATTAAGTTTAAACGGGTATAAAATGAAAGCTATCTACAATTTTTAATCAGGAGATCAAGATTTAATGATTTTTAAACGTAAACCAAAATTAAGTCCAGAACAAAGAAAATACTTGCGCTTGGATACGGTTTTGCCTGTGCAGTTGCGTTTAGAAAGCCCGGACAGGCAAGTGATCCTCTCGCCCTGGGTGCAGGGCTTTACCGGTAACTTAAGCCGCGGCGGTATTTGCCTGGCAGTGAATAATTTACCTCCGGAAATGTTTCAAGCCTGCCGCGAGAAAAAAGCTGTTTTATCGCTGGAGATCGAACTGCCGATTTTGCGCCGGCCAGTAAGCGCTTTAGCTTCCGTGATCTGGGTTAAAGAAGCAGAAGTTGGATCGCCTAAATGCCTTTTGGGTTTAGATTACACAAAAATCGATCCCCGGCACAGCCGTTTGCTGATGCGTTATGCCTGGGGTAAAAAGATATTTATCCCGCTGGTTATCGCGATTGTCCTTGTTCTCAGCGCCGCTTTAGGTATCAACACTTATCTTAATTATCAGCTGACGAAAAATAATAAAACCCTTGTCGAAGAATTAGTCGGAGTGTTGCAGGAATCAAAGCAGGCAAAAGAAAAAATCCAGCAATCCGCGGCGGCAAGAAAACTTCTGCAGGAGGAAAGTGTTTCTTTGCAGAAAAAAATTGAAAACCTGGAAGCAAAGATTGGTTTTGTAATGACCGAAGAAGCGAATAAAGTATTGCCTGTTTCCACGCACAATAAAGAGGTTAACGAGCGTTTAGTTAAGCTTAACCAGGAGAAAAACGCGCTTGCTTTGAAATTACTGAATCTTACGCGCCAGGAAGTTTTAGCTAAAGAAGAAGTAAAAGCCCTTGAGCAGAAACAGGCGGCATTAGAGAAGATCAGTATTGATAAGATGTACCGCTGGCTGCAGGTGCATCAGAATATGCGCACTGGCTTAAGCATGAGCTTTGAGGGGGATAATGATGTCGCTAATTGGGCTTTCACTTATGACCAGGCGCTATTGATTATGGCTTATACTAATGCCGGCGATTTTTCGCGGGCACAAATTCTCCTGGATTTTTACGCCCGGCGCGCCGAAAGAACGAATAAGTGGTTTTTTAACGCTTATTACGCCAATGACGGAAGTTCCGCCGAGACTGTAATGCATAGCGGGCCGAATATCTGGCTGGGGTTGGCGATTATGCAGTATGCCCATAAAACCAAAGACATACAATATCAACGAGTTGCCGAGGAGATTGCCGCTAATATCATCGTTTTGCAGAGTAAAGATGGGGATGGCGGCTTGCGCGGCGGGCCGGAATTTTCCTGGTATGCCACTGAACATAATCTGGATGCGTATGCTTTTTTTAATATGCTTTTTAATATTACTGGAAATAATAAGTATAAAAAAGCCCGCGATATCGCCCTGGATTGGTTAATTAAACATACCTATGATCCACTTGATATGCCGATTAAGCGCGGCAAGGGAGACGCGACAATTGCTACCGATACTTATGCCTGGTCGGTTGCCGCGATCGGGCCGGAGAAACTATTTTCCATTGGCATGAACCCGGATAAAATACTGGAATTCGTCGAGGAAAATTGCCTCGCGGAAGTGCCTTTTAAGCGGCCCGGCGGCCAGACGGTTATGATCAAAGGTTTTGATTTTGCTCCTCAGCGGCATTTAGCCCGCGGCGGGGTAATCTCTTCGGAGTGGACTGCTCAAATGGTAGTTACTTTCAAGATCATGGCGGATTATTATTTAAGTAAAAACGATCTCAAACGCTCAAGTTCATATAGCGATAAAGCCAATGATTACCTGGCGCAATTAGGCAATATGATTATTTCTTCTTCTTCAGCTAGCGGCCAGGGAGAAGGGTGCTTGCCGTATGCCACCCAGGATTATGTGGACACCGGCCATGGCTGGATGACTCCTAAAGGCAGCCATACAGGTTCAGTCTCTGGCACAGCTTATACTATTTTTGCTTATTACGGTTTTAACCCTTTGGCCTTAAAGAATGAGCCGTAAAATCCGCGCGATTTATAAAAAGCTTTTCCGCGCTTTTGGCCAACAGCATTGGTGGCCGGCAAAAAGTGGTTTTGAGGTTATTCTCGGAGCCATTCTTACGCAGAATACCAGTTGGCGCAATGTTCAGCGGGCGTTATTGCAGCTTAAAAAAAGTGGCAACTTTTCTCCGGCAGGGTTGAAAGCCCTGCCGCTTAAGGAATTAAGCCAACTGATCCGGCCGGCGGGGTTTTATAATTTTAAGGCCGCATACATTAAAGAATTTTTAAAGTTCTTTTTTAAAGAATACCGCGGCTCTTTGCCGAAGATGCGCTTAAAGAATAAAGATTTATTGCGCGCGCAATTACTTTCGCTTAAAGGTATCGGCCCGGAAACCGCTGATTCGATATTGCTTTACGCGTTGGATAAACCTGTTTTTGTCGTGGATGCTTATACGCGAAGAATTTTATCGCGCCACCATTTAATTAAGCCTCAAGACAGTTACACGGATATTCAGGGCTTATTTGAGCGTTCTTTGGAACAAGACAGTAAAATGTTTAATGAGTATCACGCGCTTTTGGTAAAATTAGCCAAAGATTATTGTTTAAAAAATAAACCGAAATGCCAACTCTGCCCGCTTAAATGATCAGAAAACAACGTTTAACTAAACTTATCCAAAAATTGATCAGCATCGACTCGCAAAATCCGCCGGGAAACGAAAAAGAGATTGCCTGTTTTGTGCAAAAATTTTTCCTCGATTTAGGAATAAAAAGCCGCATTTATGAATTTAGGCCGCGTAGAAGTAACCTGGTAGCGGTATTAAAAGGAAGCAACAGTAACCATAAACTTCTGCTTACTCCTCATCTGGATACGGTGCCTGCCGGCAAAAGTTGGAAGCTGCCGGCATTCAGCGGGTTGATCCGCAAGGATAGAATTTATGGGTTAGGCTCAACTGATTGTAAAGGTAATTTAGCGGTAATGATGGAGGCCGTAAATAGTATTGTTGAGGATGGTATGATTTTTGATTATGATCTTGTCCTAGCTGCCACTGCCGACGAGGAAAGCGGTTCAGATTTGGGTTTGATCCCGTTAATTAAACGTAAAATATTAAAAGTTGACGCGGCGTTAGTTTTAGACGCCGATGATTTTGAAGTAGTCGTCGCCCAAAAAGGCTTGCTGCATTTAAAGGTGCGCATTAGCGGCAAAAAAGCCCATGGCGCTTATCCCTGGCTGGGCGATAACGCAATTGAATCTGTCGTGCGGGTTTTAACTGAGCTTAAGGCGCAAAATAAAAGATCCGTTGCCCATCAATATTTACATCCGCCGACTGTTAATATCGGCACTATTTGCGGAGGCGACAAAGTCAATGTCGTTGCTGATTGGTGCGAATTTGAACTGGATTTTCGGTTTCTCCCCGGCAGCACGGAAAAACCATTGTTAGAAAATCTGAAGAAGATATTGGCTAAACACAGTAAGAAATTCTCTATTCAGGTTAACGGTGTCCAGGCGCCTTATCAGATCGATCTGCATCATCCTTTGGTCAACTCGCTGATTACGGCGATGAAAAATGTGAAAATCAAACCGCGCGTCAGCGGTTCAGAAGGCGCGACGGTAATTACGTTTTTTCAGGATCAAGGCATTCCTGCTGTAGCCACGGGTTTTGGCAAAGAAGGCTGCGCGCATATCGCTGATGAGTTCGCTTTGCTAAGCTCGCTGACAAAGGGAGCAAAAGTTTTAGTGGAATTTTTACGTAATTATAAAGCAAGTTGATTTTTAAATTATTTTAAGGAGAAAATATGGATCCAGTCAAAATTTTTAAAAGGCCCCGCCTGAAA
>JALOBQ010000135.1 GCA_023228185.1 Candidatus Omnitrophota bacterium | reverse complement strand
TTGTCATCGCGTCAAAAGAATCAGCAACGGAAATTATGCTGGCAACTAAAGGTATCTGCTCGCCTTTTAAACCTTCCGGATAACCGCATCCATCGAATCTTTCGTGATGGTAGCGCACGCCAAGCATAGAATCTTCCAACTCTTTGATTGGTTTCAATATGTTTACGCCGATCATCGGATGCTCTTTGATGCGGTTCCTCTCACCCACGGTCAGGCTGCCGCGTTTATTTAAAATATGCTCCGGGATACCGATCTTACCGATATCATGCAAGAGGCTGGCAATATGCAGATTCTCAAAAAATTTGAAATCCAAATGCTTATCGTGGTTATCTTGATTAATACGATTGGCAATTTCCAGGCTTAAATTCGTTACCCGGCTGGTATGGCCGTGGGTATAGTTATCTTTGGCTTCGATCGCAGCAGCCAAAGCGATTGTCGTGCGCACAAAAAGTTGGTGTTTCCTCTCAAGTTCATCTTCTAACTCTTTAAATAACCGCGCATTACGAATAGCCATCGCCACATTGGCATTAAGCGCTTCAAAAAAATCCAGCTCTTCTTCCAGGTAGAACCGGCTGTTATTTTTTTTGCCTAAAAGTAAAATCCCCTGGAGCCCTTCCCGGGAATAACTGGGAATACAAACAACACTTTCCAAAAGATCCATCTGATACAAAACTTGCCTTAACTGCTGCTTATGTTCAGATTTGATCTTCGGGTTGTTTAGCGCTAATTTTGCCTGCTGATAAACCAAAGCTTCCCGTTTAAAAAGCAGTTTATTCTTATGCTCCCTGAAAAAACGGATCAACAAATCGTCTTTATCGATACAAATCATCGCTAAAGGCAGTTTTTTGCTTAAAGAACCTTTGGAAACAGTAAGCGCGTACCCCTGCTTCTGCTTGTTGTAAAGAAAAAAGCTCACATGGGCAATTTTAGCTTTATTTACCATCATGCGCACGACCATCTTAATCAAGAGATCGACGTCGTGGACAAAAATCATATTGCGGGAAGAATTTTCCAACTCTTTTTTATAGTTAATCGCCATGTTTATGAATATACTAAAGAAACCCGTCGTTGTCAAGATAATGGTCGGCTAAACACAGAATATAACCCCGGTATTAAACAAAAGCTCCGCCGTTATTTCCGGCGGAGCTAATTAATCATTTTGTACAGGTACATCCTACCTACTGTATTATTGACTCTCTTCAATAATCGCCAAAAGGTCGCCTGAATTGACAGTATCGCCTTCGCTGCGGATTATCTGACTGACCATTCCTGTGCAAGGGCTAGGCAAATTAAAAGTAGCTTTATCCGTGACCAATTCAATTAAATCATCATTTTGCGTTACTTTTTCACCCTGCTTATAAAACCAATAAGATACAGTCGCTTTTGTAATTCCCTCGCCTAAATCCGGCAATATTACTTTTACCATTCCATCCTCCATCTTTTCGTAGGGACGGTTCTCAACTGCATTTAGGTGTGTCCCTTTTTTAATAAATATGGGGACACTCTTAGATTGAGTTGAGAACCGTCCCTAACTATTTAAACATTCTTGCGCGGACTCAGCTAATGTCGGATGCGCAAAGATCATTTTGCGAAAATCTTCAACTGATAAACGCGAAGAAATTGCCACGCTAAAAACTGCTGATAATTCACAAGCCTCAGGGCCGATAAGAGAAACGCCCAGGATCCTGCCTGAATCCTGGTCGCTGATCGCTTTAATAAAACCATCGGCCTGATCAAGAATACGCGCTGCTCCAGAGGCAAGATAATCAAATTTATGAATTCTGATCTTTAATCCTGAATCTTGGGCCTCTTTTTGACTTAAACCCACGGCGCAAATTTGCGGTTGAGTAAAAATACAATTCGGCACAACCGAATTATCCGCTTTTATTTTTCGCGCGGAAAAAATGTTTTCTACCGCCAGCCTGCCTTGATAGGCCGCGTAATGAGCGAGCATATATTTAGCCGCGCAATCTCCAGCAGCGTAAATATTAGCAACACTTGTCCGCAAGTATTCATCAACTTCAATTTTGTTGCTCTTTAGCCTTACCCCTGCCGCCTGAACGCCTAAGCTGCTAAAATCAGCTGCTCTTCCTACGCAAAGCAAAGCAAGGGTATAATTACGCGTATCATTTTCAGAAACCTCAATACCAGTTTTAACTTCAATGCCGGATTTTTTAAAAACATTCTCAAGTTTTCTGGCGATATCCGCGTCCATACCAGGCAGTATCTGGTTGGTCTTCTCTACCAATGTTACTTGCGAACCAAATTGAGAAAATAAACCGGCAAATTCACAACCGATAACTCCGGCGCCAATAACAAGAAGTTTCTCCGGGATACTTTTTACGTTAAGTAATTGGGAACTGGAAACCAGGTTTCCCTGGTTGAATTTTAACCCAGCCAGCTCGATCGGGCTGGAACCTGTGGCAATAATAATATTTTTTGCCTGGATCACCCCCTGATCAACCTTAATTTGGTCTGCGGAAATTAATTGCGCGCCGGATTT
>JALOBQ010000134.1 GCA_023228185.1 Candidatus Omnitrophota bacterium | reverse complement strand
CAGAAGGGGTTGAAGCAGCAGTGGCGGGGGAAGGAATATAAATTAGCCTTACTTCCGAAAACAAAAATTGAGGTTGTTGTGAGAGATCAGGATCTTGAAAAAACAGTTAAGGCAATCAGGGAGGCTGCTTATACCGGCGAGATGGGAGATGGAAAAATATTTATTTATACTATTGATGATGCCGTGCGTATCCGGACCGATGAGCGGGGGAATGCAGCTATATAGGATTAATGTTAGATAATGAGCTGATTAGAGAGGTGTTGTGGTTTAAGAAAGAGAGGGGGTATACCTTGCATGACCTTTCTAAAAGGTTGGATCTTCAGGTTACCACTATTGAAAGATGGTTTAAAACAGGGCATATCAATAAAGTTTATGCTCAGATGGTAAGAGAGAAACTTGGATTAAAATAAGTTTTTTTAATAATTTTTTACACATTTGATTAATCAAAGGAAGAATAAAACCTAGTAAAGGAGGATAAGATGAATTCAGGTGATACAGCATGGGTGTTAATCTCATCAGCGCTGGTGTTGTTGACGACTCCGGCATTGGCTTTCTTTTACGGAGGCATGGTCAGGCGTAAGAATGTGTTAAGTGTTTTGATGCAATGTTTCATTATTATCTGCGTTTTAAGTATCCAGTGGGTGTTAATCGGATACAGCCTTTCATTCGCTCCCTCTAAAGGGTTCTGGGGAGGTTTGCAGTGGTTGGGATTAAACGGGGTTGGCCTTGAGCCTTACGCGGATTATGCCGGGACAATTCCGCATCAGGCGTTTATGATTTTTCAAGCGATGTTCGCGATTATCACGCCTGCTTTGATTATCGGGGCTTTTGCGGAACGGATGAAATTTTCCGCTTTTTTAATTTTTACTTTGCTTTGGGCGACATTTGTATATGACCCGTTATGCCATTGGGTATGGGGCATAGGCGGTTGGTTAAGGAATATGGGCGCGCTTGATTTTGCCGGCGGCACAGTTGTGCATATTAATGCCGGGATCGCAGCTCTGGTTACGGCGATTGTTCTTGGCAGGCGTTCCAACCTTGATAAAAATGTTCCTACTCCCCACAATATGCCTTTTGTGGTTTTAGGCACTGCTTTATTATGGTTTGGCTGGTTTGGTTTTAATGCCGGAAGCGCTCTTGCCGCAAACGGCCTGGCAGTTAATGCTTTTGTAGTAACGCATACAGCCGCGGCAGCCGCAGGCTTAAGCTGGGCGTTGATTGAGTGGATACGTAATGGTAAACCGACAATTTTTGGTGTATGTTCCGGAGCTGTTGCTGGGCTGGTTGCGATCACTCCTGCCGCAGGTTTTGTCGGGGTTGTTCCTGCGATTATTATCGGGTTATTAGTAAGTGTATTTTGTTTTGTTGCCGTAACAGTGATTAAACCGTTATTCGGTTATGATGATTCTCTGGACGCTTTTGGAGTGCATTGCGTAGGTGGAATTTGGGGCGCTTTAGCTACCGGTTTATTTGCATCCAAATTGGTTAATCCAGCGGGAGCAAATGGATTATTCTTTGGTAATCCCAAACAGTTTCTAATCCAACTGGCAACAGTAGGCGTAACAGTGGTTTATACTGCAGTAATTACATTCATCATTTATAAATTGGTTGATCGTTTTATCGGTATGAGGGTGGATGAAAAAACTGAAGCTATCGGGCTTGATCTGACTCAACATCATGAAAGAGCGTATACGGTCTTAGAA
The DNA here is from genome assembly GCA_023228185.1 of Candidatus Omnitrophota bacterium. Classification (GTDB taxonomy): domain Bacteria; phylum Omnitrophota; class Gorgyraeia; order Gygaellales; family Profunditerraquicolaceae; genus JALOBQ01. Next base: position 811 of record JALOBQ010000134.1, on the reverse strand, counting down.
TAGAAATTAGGTTTTAGGTGTTAGGTTCTGGGTTTCAGGTAACTTACAACCTATCACCTATAACCTAACACCTAAAGGAGGTCTTTATGAAATTAATTATAGCAATAATTCAACCCTACAAATTAGAGGAAGTTAAAAATGAGCTTTACAAATCAGAGGTTAACTTGATTACGGTAAGTGAAGTTCTTGGGCATGGACGCCAAAAAGGGGTAACTGAAGTTTACCGCGGAGCGAAAGAAACAGGCAATCTCCTGCGTAAGATACGCCTGGAGATCGCGGTAAACGACAATTATCTTGAACCTACGATTCAGGCAATTATTAGAGGAGCGAAAACCCAAGAGACCGGAGATGGTAAGATTTTTGTTTTAGACCTTAAGGAGTGCGTGCGCATCAGGACAGAAGAGCGTGGCTCGGTAGCTATTGGTTAAAATTATAGTTACCAAACTGAACTTCTTTTTACTTGTATAGATAGGATATTAAAATTCAGGCAATTTTTGGCTCAATTTTGAGCAATCCGCATCAGGGAACAGAGGTGTTCTCCCAAGCAATTAATGGAGATACCTCTGTTTCTTTTTTTTGAGATAATTTTGTTTTGCTGTTTAGATAGATCAGGAGGATTAAAATGAGTGTAAGACAGGAAATATTATCTACGATTAAGAATATTGAATTTAATAAGGTAGATTTACCCAAAAAAGTTTCCACTTATTTTGGCGAAAATACTTTTAGCATGACTGCGATGCGCAAGCATATATCGAAAACAACTTTTGACGCTTTTAAGCTTTGGATGTCCGAAGGCAAGACAATCAGCTTA
>JALOBQ010000133.1 GCA_023228185.1 Candidatus Omnitrophota bacterium | reverse complement strand
ACGACCAGTTCCAGGACGTTGGCGTGTTGGTCGAATTGTCCGTGAATGTGACGGTTAACGGTTCAGTACCGATTCTCGGTGTCGCACTGAAGTCGGCAACCGGTGCCGGGACGTTCACCGTGATGTAATCGACAGCAGTCTTCGTGTTCGAGCCACCGGCGTTCGTTGCATTCAGCGAGACCGTGTAGATTCCGGCGCTAGCATACGTGTGCACCGGGTGCTGAGCCGTTGACAGACCACCGTCACCGAACGACCAGTTCCAGGACGTTGGCGTGTTGGTCGAATTGTCCGTGAATGTGACGGTTAACGGTTCAGTACCGATTCTCGGTGTCGCACTGAAGTCGGCAACCGGTGCCGGGACGTTCACCGTGATGTAGTCTGTGACTGTCTTCGTGTTGCTGCCGCCGGCGTTCGTTGCGTTCAGCGAGACCGTGTAGGTTCCGGCTGACACATACGTGTGCACCGGGTGCTGAGCTGTTGACAGCCCACCGTCTCCGAACGACCAGTTCCAGGATGTGGGAGTACCGGTTGACGTGTCCGTGAACTGGACATCCATCGGCATTGTACCGACAGTCCGGTTGGCACTGAAGTTCGCGACCGGTGCCGGGACGTTCACCGTGATGTAGTCTGTGACTGTCTTCGTGTTCGATCCTCCGGCGTTCGTTGCGTTCAGCGAGACCGTGTAGGTTCCGGCTGACACATACGTGTGCACCGGGTGCTGAGCCGTTGACAGCTCACCGTCACCGAACGACCAGTTCCAGGATGTGGGAGTACCGGTTGACGTGTCCGTGAACTGGATATCCATCGGCATTGTGCCGACAGTCTGGTTGGCGCTGAAGTTCGTTACTGGTGCCGGGACGTTCACGGTGATGTAATCAACAGCTGTCTTCGTGTTCGATCCTCCGGCGTTCGTTGCGTTCAGCGAGACCGTGTAGATTCCGGCGCTAGCATACGTGTGCACCGGGTGCTGCACGGTAGCGAGTGACCCGTCACCGAACGACCAGTTCCAGGAAGTCGGGGTTTCGGTTGATGAGTCGGTGAACTGGACATCCATCGGCATTGTGCCGACAGTCTGGTTGGCACTGAAGTTCGCGACCGGTGCCGGGACGTTCACCGTGATATAGTCTGGGATCGTCTTCGTGTTCGATCCTCCGGCGTTCGTTGCGTTCAGCGAGACCGTGTAGATTCCGGCGCTAGCATACGTGTGCACCGGGTGCTGCACGGTAGCGAGTGACCCGTCACCGAACGACCAGTTCCAGCTTGTTGGGATTTCAGTTGACAAGTCGGTGAACTGGACATCCATCGGCATTGTGCCGACAGTCTGGTTGGCACTGAAGTTCGCGACTGGTGCCGGGACATTCACGGTAATATAATCGACAGCAGTCTTCGTGTTCGATCCACCGGTGTTCGTTGCGTTCAACGAGACCGTGTAGATTCCGGCGCTAGCATACGTGTGCACCGGGTGCTGAGCCGTTGACAGCCCACCGTCTCCGAACGACCAGTTCCAGGAAGTCGGTGTTTCAGTTGACAAGTCAGTGAATGCAACGTCCATCGGCATTGTGCCGACAGTCTGGTTGGCACTGAAGTTCGCGACCGGTGCCGGGACATTCACCGTGATGTAATCGACAGCAGTCTTCGTGTTCGAGCCGCCAGCGTTCGTTGCGTTCAACGAGACCGTGTAGATTCCAGCTGACGCATACGTGTGTACCGGGTTCTGCACGGTAGCGAGTGATCCGTCACCAAACGACCAGTTCCAGCTTGTTGGAGTTTCAGTTGACAAGTCGGTGAACTGGACATCCATTGGCATTGTACCGACAGTCTGGTTGGCACTGAAGTTCGCGACCGGTGCCGGGACGTTCACCGTGATATAATCGGGGATCGTCTTCGTGTTCGATCCTCCGGCGTTCGTTGCGTTCAACGAGACCGTGTAGATTCCAGCTGACGCATACGTGTGCACCGGGTGCTGAGCCGTTGACAGCCCACCATCACCGAACGACCAGTTCCAGGATGTGGGAGTACCGGTTGACGTGTCCGTGAACTGGACATCCATCGGCATAGTGCCGACAGTCTGGTTGGCGCTGAAGTTCGCAACCGGTGCTGGGACATTCACCGTGATATAGTCTGGGATCGTCTTCGTGTTCGATCCACCGGCGTTCGTTGCATTCAGCGAGACCGTGTAGATTCCGGCGCTAGCATACGTGTGCACCGGGTGCTGAGCCGTTGACAGACCACCGTCACCGAACGACCAGTTCCAGCTTGTTGGAGTACCGGTTGATGAGTCGGTGAACTGGACATCCATCGGCATTGTACCGACAGTCTGGTTGGCACTGAAGTTCGCGATCGGTGCCGGGACATTCACGGTAATATAATCAACAGCTGTCTTCGTGTTCGAGCCGCCGGCGTTCGTTGCGTTCAGCGAGACTGTGTAGATTCCGGCACTAGCATACGTGTGCACCGGGTGCTGAGCCGTTGACAACCCACCGTCACCGAACGACCAGTTCCAGCTGGTTGGAGTTTCAGTTGACAA
>JALOBQ010000132.1 GCA_023228185.1 Candidatus Omnitrophota bacterium | reverse complement strand
GCGATCAGCGTCAATTATCTGGGCTTGCCGCCCGGCGAATAACTTGGCCACCGTAGATTTGCCGCTGGCAAAACTTCCCGTAATCCCTAAAACAAATTTATCCGGCTTTTGCTTTAACATATAGCTGGCTGTATTTCTTAGCGGATGCTTCCCAGGAAAAGTTACAACGCATGGCTTTCTGGATTAACGCCGCTGACTGCTTGCGAGAAGAAAAAACCGCGAGCGCCTTTTTAATCGTGCTGACTAAAGCGCCTTTGTTATACTGGCTAAAAACAAAACCGTTGCTTGGGTTAATTGTATCAGCCAAGCCTCCGGTTTTAAAAACCAGCGGTATTGTGCCGTATCTTAAAGCGATCAGCTGGCCCAAGCCGCATGGCTCATAGGCAGAAGGCATAAGAAAAATATCCGCTCCGGCATAAATTTTATGCGCTAAAACGTCATTAAAATCCAAGGTCAGGGAAATTTTTTTGGGGTATTTTGCCGCGGCAATTTCCAGCGCGCGATGGTATTTTAAATCCCCTGTGCCCAAAATAACCAATTGCACCTTTTGAGCGCAAATTTCGTCTAAACCAAGCGTAAGGATATCAAAACCTTTGTGTTCGGCTATGCGTGAAACCATACCGATCAGAGGAATATCAGCCTTCACGGGAAGGCCGCTTAATTTCTGCAAATCTTCTTTATCATAAGTTTTATCCGTGGAGGATTTGGCGGAAAAATTACAACAGATATTTTTATCCGTATTCGGATCCCAGATTGAATAATCCAAACCGTTTAAAACCCCGTAAAGCTTGTCTTTCTTTTCCCGTAGAACACCCTCTAAGCCAAAACCTAATTCCGGCTCTAAAATTTCTTTACTATAAGTAACGCTTACGGTATTCACGATATCGGCGTAAACAATCCCACCTTTAAGTAAATTGATTTTCCCGTAAAACTCCAGCTGATCAGGATTAAAGATCTCCCAGTCTAATCCAAGTTTTTCAAACTCATCTTTAACGAATATCCCCTGATAACCTAAATTATGAATTGTTAAAACAGTGCACATATCGGCGTAAAACGGATCTTTGTTAAAAATATTTTTCAGGTAAACCGGAATTAAACTCGCCTGCCAATCATGAATGTGGATGATCTCAGCCTTAAAATTAATCTCTTTTAAAAGTTCCAGGCTCTTGCGGCAATAAAAAGAAAATCTCTCCAGGTTATCCGTGTAATCCTTGGTTTTATCGCCGTAAAGTCCGGGCCTGTTAAAATAAGCGTTGTTATCGATGAAATAAACGCGGATATTTTTGCCGATTAACGCGTAGCTTAGATCCTTACCGGATTTAAACATCTTTATTTTTTTATCCTGCACGCATTTATACTTCGGCAAAACAATTACAACTTGATGGCCAAGATCCTCTAAAGCTAAAGGTAAAGCTCCGCAAACATCGGCTAAACCGCCGGTTTTAGCAAACCCCACCACTTCTGATGCAGCAAACAATACTTTCATAAAATTGTCTCCATTTCTAACCAGTTGTCCCCTCTTTTGATATCGACTTTTAACGGCACTTTCAATGCCAAAACATTTTCCATATTTTGCCTGGCGATTTCCACTAATCTGCGTGATTCAACGCAAGGCGATTCAAAAACAAGCTCATCATGAATCTGCAAAATCATTTTAGTCTCTAATTTTTCCTGTTTAATAATTTCGTCGATTTTAACCATTGCCAATTTAATTAAATCAGAAGCGCTGCCCTGGATAGGCGTGTTCACAGCCTGGCGCTGGGCGAAAAATCTTATCGCCTGGTTCGAACTATTAATCTCCGGGATATACCTTCTTCTGCCTAAAAGCGTGGTTACAAAACCATTATCTTGGGCTTGTTTTACCTGTTGATCGACATAAATTCTTACTTTAGGATAACGCAGGAAATAGGCGTCAATAAAATCCTGCGCTTGCGCCAAAGGGATCTCAAGATCCTTGCTTAAACCAAAAGCAGTCTGGCCGTAGAGGATACCGAAATTCACTCTTTTGGCGATTTCGCGCATACTATCCTGCACGTCATTTTCAGCAACCTGATAGATCAAGGCCGCTGTAGCCCGATGGATATCTTCACCGCGTTTAAACGCCTCAATCAATACTTCATCGGCGGAAAGATGCGCGAGGATCCTTAACTCAACCTGGGAATAATCGCAAGAAATCAAAGAATGTTTTTTATCGGCAGCGATAATCGCCCGGCGGATATTCTTGCCGATTTCCGTCTTAATCGGGATATTCTGCAAGTTTGGATTGCTTGAACTTAACCTGCCGGTTTCCGTGCCTGTCTGGTTAAAAGACGTGTGCACCCTGCCGCTTGAACTATCCACTAATAAAGGCAACGCGTCGATATAAGTGGATTTTAATTTGGTCAACTGACGGTATTCCAATAATAAAACCGGCAAGGCGTGCAGCTTAGAGAGCTGGCGCAATACATCTTCATTAGTTGACGGCCCGGTTTTTGTTTTTTTAAGAACAGGCAGTTTCAGCCGCTCAAAAAGCACCTCTCCCAGCTGCT
>JALOBQ010000131.1 GCA_023228185.1 Candidatus Omnitrophota bacterium | reverse complement strand
AAAAGATGTTTAGATGTTAGTTCAGTGCCTGCGCACGACAATGAATGCAACTGCACCGAGGCCGATAAGGGCAATCAGTGCACCGTAGCCGGGCGACTGGGTTGGAGTCGAGACCGGTGCGGCAGTTGTAACAACGGGTGCTGCTGTGGTGACAGCGGTTGCAACAGTTGTAACAGCGGTTACGACGGGTGTCGGTGCGGATCCTTCAAGGACGTTGAACAGTGCGGTACCGGTTGCAGTCTGGATAACTGCGGATTCGGAAACGATATACTCGTCCGGTTTGAATGTTGAGGAATCAACATCGAACGAGATAAGGTTCATGCCGCTGTCACCCTTGGTGACTTTAACGGTGCCGGTTGCTCCGCTGAACTCGCCGCTCTGGCTCTTCTGAGTCGGCTTGAATGATGATGAGTAGACCTCGACGAGGATTTCGTCATCTACAGCGAGGTTGGTCTGGGCAGTGATGGTGAACTTGTCGCCAACACGCTTGTCGCCAATCGGGTCGATGCGGATAACGGGCTCCTCAATGAGGAACTGGAGCTTGGTGTAGGTATCGTCGACGTTGGGGTCGTTGATGCCCTGGACAAGTGCTTCTGCTGCGTCAGATCCCTGCAGACTTCCTGCTCCGAAGATTCTGAAAATGTTCTTAGCGGCAGCACTGGTGAGCTGTTCGTTACAAACGTAGTCGGTGACTCCACCAACTGCACACGGCTTGATATCGAACTGGTCGTTCTGCATCGGGTGCTGGACGACAACGAAGTACTGTCCTGCATACATGGTCTCGGTGGTGGTTCCACGGACTTCGTAGCTGAATGAGCCGTCAGCGTTGACGGATTCAGTGGCGATGCCAGTTGCATCCTTCGGGAAGTTCTTGCCGAGGATCCAGATCTGGACTGCGGACGGATCGCCTTCTGCAGTACCGGTAATGAAGATCTTGTCACCCTTTGCTACAGTAGACTGGGATGCAGTGGCTGATACGAAGGGCTTCTTGATGATGATGGAAACCGTGCCGTATGCTGCATTCTGCAGGTGGGCCTTGTCGTTGGGCTGGCTCACTGCATAGATCGTGTAGGTCCCTGCGTCGAGTGCGACGTTGGAGGTTCCCCACTTCCATGACCAGGTGTTGTCACCCTGGACATCAACGATCTTGAAGGTGTCTGGAACCTGGTTCACGACATCGTTTGCCCGCGGGTTCAGTTCCTTGATGTTTGCACCATTGGCGTTGAGGTTGGGGCCGATGATGAACAGGTAGGTCTTGTACGTCTCGGTGTTGGTACCGGAGAACTTGATCTCTTCGCCAAGATAGTAGCTCTGGTCGCCGGCTGCCACGATGGTGACTGCGCCTTTCTCGACCTTAACGTCTACTTCATCGCTCTTGACAGCGCCTGCAATGTAGTTTGCAGAGCCATATGCGTATGCAAGACCGGTGGCGGGATCATTCGGGAACCTCTGCTCAACGCGGATGGTGTAGCGCTGGGCCTTGGTCCAGTTGTTGGTCACGAACTCGACAGTCCGGGTACCGGAGCTTGAGGTGTTGGTGAGGACGTAATAGCGCGTGCGGTTCCAGTTCTGTCCCTGGGATGTAGTATCATCACAGACATTGTTGTAGATCGTGCTGTCTACGCTGTTGCCGTTCTCATAAACGTAGTCACCGATCGGGTGGTTACCTGCTTTTGCATTAACCGGGTTGTCCATGAAGACGCCTTCCTGGTTGAGGTTGGCCATGGGTGCCTGGTCGTCATATCCTCCCTTCATGCTTGCAGTTCCCTTGACCCAGACGTAGTACGTGGTCTTGGGCTTACCGGTGACGGTGACGGAGAACGACTTGCTGCGGACAACGGAGTCCTTGTTAGCCTCAATCTTGACGGTATCGGACACAAGGGTGACAGTGTAGGACTGCGAGACGGTCTTGCCGGTGTAGTCTGCACCTGCGTTCTTGTAGTTGTCCTTCATCTTGTTGAGTGCGGACTCTGCTACAACCGTGTAGGTTCCGACAGGGTATGCATACTGGTTGTTGAAGTCAACTGCGTCAGTCTTCCACCAGACAGCTCCGAATGCCGGGGCGTTGTTGTTGCCCCACTGGTAGGGCTGGGTGTTGACGAAGTTCTTCAGGATGCTGGTCGAGTTAAGGTTATTCCACTCGCTGAACTGGTTGTACAGTGCAGTGAACGTTGTTCCAGACTCGTCCTTTACCTTGAGGTTGATGAAACCGTCGGTTGCTGCGGACGGTATGCGGTACTGCGCCGCGAATGCATCAGTTCCTACCATACCAATAGTGTTCCACTCGCCATCGGGAGTACCGATAACCGGGGAAACTGCCCAAGCTGCAGAAGAATCGTTCCAGACTCTCCAAACATTGTAGGTGTTTACACCATTGTAGGTATTCAGGTATGCCACAGTTGCGGTCGATACAACCGTTCCGTTACCAGCACCCGGTACACCGTAGGTGACGTTGTCCCAGGTTGTGGGGGTCGGAAGTGCAGTCTGGTTTGTCCAAACATAGTTGTAGGAGAGAATGTTGGTCCTCTTGGTGG
>JALOBQ010000130.1 GCA_023228185.1 Candidatus Omnitrophota bacterium | reverse complement strand
AGCTATCTTGCCGGTATGTTTTAGCGACCTTAATTGTTTTAAAAAAGGTTATTTGGGTTTTTGTCAAACTCCGGCGATTTTAGGCGCTAGCTGCCAGTTTATTAAACCTGATCCGGTTAAATTACTGGTGATCAGCGCCAAAGATTGCCGCACTTGCAATACTCACCGCGTGGAAAGTTTTTTTAGGCAATATTTTCCCGGTTTAATCAGCCGGACGATTTATTATCCGGAAAAAGAGGCGAAAAAAATAGTTAATGATTTCGCGATTGCCGGTTTGCCGGCTTATCTTTTGGAAAGGTCAGTTGATCAACAAAAGAATTTCGCGAAAGTAAAAAATTATTTACAGGAAAAAGGCGATTTCTATTTGTTTAATTCTTTGAGCGCGGGGATTTCTTATTTCCAGAACCGGCCGAGGGTAGAAGGCCGCGTGGATTTATTTTTTAATTTTTCAGATCCCAACGCGGTTAAACTTTTGGAAAATACGTTAAAATTTAATCCGCTAATCCATTTTTTGATAATCAAAGTAAAGGACGGCCGTTTTAATATTTCTCAGGAAGCTGAGATTGAAGCTAATTTACGCGCTGTCTGCGCGCAGAAATATTTTCCGCAGGATTTTCGCAATGATCTTTTATGCCAGGCTAAAAATTTTAATTTAAAGCATAAGAAAAATTGTTTTAGCAAGGAAAAGGAAGCTAAAATTTCCGCCTGCCTGGCTAGCGACGAATCCAGGAATCTTTTAATGGAAAATATCAGCCTGGCCAAAGAATTGCAGGTTGTTTACAGCTCCACTTATTTATTGGAGAACAGGGATATTTTTTACGTTAACGTAATACCTAAAGAAGAAGAATTGGAAAATTTACTTAAGAATAAGAAGAGGTGAGAAAATGGCGTATCAGCCGAAAATCTATATTTTAGACGTGACTAACCGCGACGGAGTGCAAACTTCGCGCATCTGTCTTTCTAAACTACAGAAAACAATGATTAATCTTTACCTGAATGAGATGGGCGTGTCCCAGTCGGAATTCGGTTTTCCGCTTACGCATCACGAGACAAATTATTTAAACGCAAACCTGGAATTGGTTAAAAAAGGCGTTTTGTCTCCTATTCGTTTAAGCGGTTGGCTGCGGGCAACTAAGGCGGATGTGAAAAACGCTTTCAAACTTGTACCGCAACTTAAATTCCTGAACCTTTCTATCTCAACTTCCAACCAAATGATTGTGCATAAGTTTAAGGGCAAGCTCGACCAGGAAACAGTGATCAATGAAATGGTTGAATCAGTCCAGGAAGCCCGTAAGATGAACGCTGAAGGTATTGGAGTTAACGCTGAAGATGCTTCACGCACAGAGATAGATTATTTGATCAAGTTTGCCGTTAAAGCCAAAGAAGCCGGCGCCGATAAGATCCGTTATTGCGATACGCTTGGCTGCGACACGCCTTTTTCGATTTATCAACGGATCAAGCTGTTAGCCGAGGCGGTAAAACTTCCTATCGAGGTGCATTGCCATAATGATTTAGGATTGGTCGTGGCTAATTCCATTGCCGGAGCGCGCGCGGCTAATGATAGCGGGATGGATGCTTATATCAATACTTGTGTTAACGGCATGGGTGAACGCGCTGGTAACGCTGACCTGGTTTCCGTGATCTTAGCCTGTAAATATGGTAACAGTATGCAGGATTATCATTTAGATGAAAGAATCAACTTGAAGACTTCCTGGAAGATCTGCAAATATGCTTCTTACGCTTTTGGCGTTCCCATTCCGATCAACCAACCGGGTATCGGCGCAAACGCTTTCGCGCATGAGTCGGGGATTCACGCCGACGGAGCCCTCAAAGACCGGCGCAATTATGAGCTTTATGATTATGAGGAGTTAGGCCGCGGTGAACCGGAAATTATTGAAACCGGCAGAAAAATCACCGCTGGAGAATATTCCGGGATCAAGGGTTTCCGCAATGTTTACGAGAAACTCGAGGTTGTTTTTAAAGATGATGCCCAAGCCACACGCATCCTGGAGTTAGTCAGGTACGCTAACGTGCATAATCAGAAACCGCTGGTTGATGATGAATTACAATTTATCGCAACTCACCCGGATATCGCCGAAAAGATTTTTACCATGGCTCCGTGAGATTTGTTAAAATTATTTTAACCGAGAATTTATAAAAAGGAAAATATGAATATAGTTTTGGTGGGCGCGCAATGGGGAGATGAGGGCAAAGGCAAAGTAATTGATATCCTCTCTGAAAAAGTGGATTATGTCGTGCGTTTCCAGGGAGGCAATAACGCCGGGCACACCGTGGTTGTCGGCGATGATGAATATATTTTTCATCTTATCCCTTCAGGCATATTGCATGCCGGTAAGATTTGTTGTATCGGCAACGGCGTGGTAGTTGACCCGTTTGTGCTGTTGAAAGAACTGGATGAATTAAGTAAGCATAAAATCAATTTTAAGAAGCGCTTCAAAATATCAGACCTGGCGCATTTAATCATGCCCTATCATAAAAATCTTGATCAATTGCGTGAATCAAAACGCAAGAATAAGATCGGTACTACCGGCAGA
>JALOBQ010000129.1 GCA_023228185.1 Candidatus Omnitrophota bacterium | reverse complement strand
CCGCTTTAGGCGCGATCCCGGTCCAGCAATATAAACAAAGCTGGTCTTTAGGCAAACCAATAGCTTTGATCATATCGCTAAGCTTCTGGTATTTTAAAGTTGTCGCGCCCAGGTCCTTATTGATCCAGGCGACCATGCGTTTATATTCCGGCGAAGACTCAACAAGATACTTGGCTAAACTTTTTGGTTCTTTGCCTTCCAGTTTCTTGATCGCCCGGCGGGCAACCAATTCATTAATGCTGCGCGTGGAGAAATTATATTTGCAGGGAAACATCAACGGAGGGCAAGCAATGCGCAGATGGATTTCTTTTGCCCCATGTTCTTTTAATTTTTGGATAGTGAAATTTTTAAGCTGGGTGCCGCGCACGATAGAATCATCGCAAAAAACAATCCGCTTACCCTTGATGATCTCCGGAATAGGGATCAATTTCATTTTAGCGACTAAATCGCGCTGGCTTTGAGAAACAGGCGTGTAACTGCGGCCAAAACCCGGAGTGTATTTTACCAATGGCCGGCGTAATGGAATACCTGATTGCATACTATAGCCGATGGCATGCGCTGAACCGGAATCAGGGATACCGGCAACAATATCGGCGCAAATGTCATCATCTTTAGCTAACTGCGCTCCGCATCTTTCGCGCGATGCCTCAACATTAATATTTTCATAACTGGAAGCCGGAAACCCCGTATAGATCCATAAGAACGAACAAATCTGATTATTTTTCGTAGCCGCTAATTTTACGCGCGGGCCATTTTTAGTAATCAAGACAATCTCGCCGGGGCCAAGATATTTTACCAATTTATAACCTAAATTCAAAAAAGCCGAAGATTCGGTGGAAACCGCCCAGTCATTGCCCCTTCTGCCGATAACCAAAGGCGTTAATCCCAGTTTGTCGCGCGCGGCATATATCCCGTCTTTATTCAAAAGCAACAAAGAAGCTGAACCGTTGATTTTGGCCGACATCCTCTCTATACCGCTAACGATATCCTTGCCCGAAATGATCATCTTTGCCGCCAGTTCAGTAAAATTTGTGTTGCCGTCGGCAATTTCGCTGAATGATCGGCCTTTCTTAAAAAGCTCTTTGGAGAGTTTATCGGCATTTTCAATAAAACCATTGGTCACAATGGCAAACGGCCCGAATTTTGAAGTCATCACAATCGGCTGTTCATCGCGGGCGCTAATCACGCCAATACCTTTATCGCCCTGCATTTTCAAATAATCCTCATGGAATTTAGCTTTAAACTGGCTTCCGCTGATATCATGGATCTTGCGCGTGAGGGATTTTCCGTAAACCGCAAGGCCGGCAAACTGCGTGCCTAAATGCGAATGATAATCCGTGCCGTAAAATAAATCATTAAGACAATCTTTCTTCGTCACCGCGCCAAATATTCCGCTCATTATAAAACTCCTTCTGATATCTTATCTCTAATATAATCTACCCCGTTTTTAAATATCCCGCAGCCGTCGGCTTTTACGTTTTTTGGCTGGTTCCAGAAACCAGGATGCTGTTCTTTGAATATATGCCGCTCCGGATGAGGCATCAGCCCGAAAATCCTTCCGGTTGAATCACAGATACCGGCGATATTTTCAACAGCGCCGTTGGGATTATCCGGATAGCCGGCTAACCGGCCTTGGCCGTCGCAATATTGAAAAACAACCTGGCCGTTATTTTTAAGTTTATTTAATACCTCTTTGTTCAGCGTGATAAATTTTCCTTCACCGTGGGCTACCGGTAAATAAATAATTTTAGGCAAATTTTTCGTCCATACGCATTTACTTTTCGAACTTTTTAAATGCACCCATCTATCCTCGAATTTTCCGGAATCATTGATAATCAGGCTGGCTTCCTGTTGCAAATCTTCATTGCCCGGAAGAAACCCGCTCTTGACCAATATCTGAAAACCATTACAAATACCGATAATCAACTTGCCCTGATGGATAAATTCACGCATCTGGCCGGCTAACTTAAAACGCAATTCATTAGCAAATATTTTCCCCGAGGCAACATCATCGCCATAGCTAAATCCTCCGGGCAAAGCCAGGATATGATAATCGCTTAAAGCCGCTTTTTGGTTAACCAGGCTATTGATGTGCAAAAGATCAGCCTGCGCCCCAGCCAGATTAAACGCCGCGGCTGTTTCTTTATCGCAATTAGTGCCTGCTGTCCTTAAAACACAAACCTTAATTTTTTTCATAGAATCTTTTTATCACAAGTGCTACTTCTTTCGGGTTGTCAACAATCGTGAATATGTCCATATCCTCTTTTTTAATATTGCCATTGGCGTAAACAGTATTTTTAAGCCAGGCTAAAAGCGGCTTCCAATAAGCGCTGCCGAATAAAATTACTGGAAACCTGAAAATTCTTTTAGTTTGAATTAGCGTGATTGCCTCAAAGAATTCATCAAGCGTGCCGTAGCCGCCGGGCATAATCACAAAAGCTTTGGCGTATTTGACGAACATCACTTTGCGCACGAAAAAATAACGAAAATCCAAAAGCGTTTCCACGTATTTATTCGGCTTCTGTTCAAAAGGTAAACGTATATTTAAGCCGATGGATTGG
>JALOBQ010000128.1 GCA_023228185.1 Candidatus Omnitrophota bacterium | reverse complement strand
GAACCAATTAGGCCTTTAGAGTGTTGGCTGAGGATTTCTTTGTCGATGCGCGGACGGTAATAAAAACCTTCCAGGTAAGCGCTGGAAACTAATTTCATCAAGTTAACATAGCCTGTTTCGTCTTTAGCCAGGAGAATTAAATGATTAGCAGCTTCGGAAATTCCCGTGCCGCCTTTTTCGAACCTGCTTTTTGGCGCGACATAAACTTCACAACCAATAATTGGTTTGATCCCGGATTTTCTTGCTTCTAAATAAAATTCCATCGCCCCGAACATATTTCCATGGTCGGTAATCGCTAAAGAATCCATTTTATATTGTTTGGCTAAAGCAAGGATGTCGGCTATGCGGCAGGCTCCGTCAAGCAAACTATACTGCGTATGCAGGTGTAGATGGACAAAATCAGAATGCGGCATTTTGAAAAGTTTTCTAAAACTGTCTTATTCCCACTCTATTGTGGCAGGAGGCTTGGAGCTGATATCGTAGACTACCCGGTTAACCCCTTTGACTTCATTGATCACGCGGTTTGAGATTTTACCGAGAAGTTCATAAGGCAGTTTTGCCCAATCCGCGGTCATTCCGTCAAAGCTAGTAACGCAACGCAAAGCAACTACATTCTCGTAGGTGCGTTCATCGCCCATAATTCCCACGCTTTTTATCGGCAGAAGCACTCCGAAAGACTGCCAAACTTGAGTGTAGAAACCGGCTTTAATAATCTCTTCAATGATCCTTCTGTCAACTTCACGCAGAAGATCCAGGCGTTCTGGGGTTATCTCACCGATAATTCTTACTGCCAACCCTGGGCCGGGAAATGGCTGGCGTTGGATAATATTATCCGGCAGGCCTAATTGATGGCCGATTTCGCGCACTTCATCTTTAAACAGTTCTCTTAAGGGCTCAATAACTTTTAATTTCATATCTGCCGGCAGGCCGCCGACATTATGATGGCTTTTAATCCTTCTACTGGGCGCTCCGGTAGGAGAAATAGATTCGATCACATCCGGATAAAGCGTGCCTTGGCCGAGATATTTCACGCCTTTGGTTTTTTTCGATTCTTCTTCAAAAACCCGCACGAATTCCTCGCCGATGATCTTACGTTTTGTTTCCGGGTCAACAACGCCTTTTAAGCGGTCAAGGAACCTTTTCGATCTGTCCACGTAATCTAAATTAAGATGGTACATATCTTTAAAAACACTTTTAATCTGTTCCGGCTCTCCTTTGCGCATCAGGCCGTTATCGATAAAAATACACCGGAGATTTTTTCCAATCGCGCGGTGAATTAATAAAGCCGCGACTGAAGAATCAACGCCGCCGCTTAAGCCTAAAACAACTTTATCTTTACCAATTGTTTTTTTCAGGTTTTCCACGGATTCTTTGATAAAAGACTGCATTGTCCATCTGCTTAGGCAGCCGCAGGCTTTAAAGAGGAAATTGCTGATAATTTGATTGCCTTTTTCAGTGTGCGTTACTTCCGGATGAAATTGCGCGGCAAAAATTTTTCTTTTAGGGTTAGCGATCGCGGCAATCGGAGCTGAATTAGTATGCGCTGTGGTATGAAATCCAGCCGGCATTTTGGTAATTAAATCGCCATGGCTTGCCCAGCAGGTAAAATTACCCGGCAGGCGGCTAAAAATATCGCGGTTATCATCAACAAATAATTCTACTTTGCCATACTCACGTTCTTTACTATGTTTAACTTTACCGCCAAGCATTTCGCAGATTACCTGCATACCGTAACAAATACCTAAAACCGGCACGCCCAATTTAAATATTTTAGGGTCCGGGTATGGGGATCTTTTTTCTATTACGCTTGCCGGCCCGCCCGAAAGAATTAATCCTTTCGGGTTCATTGCCGCGATTTCTTTTGCCGGCGTATTAAAAGGTATGATTTTTGAAAAAACTTTATCTTCGCGCACGCGGCGGGCGATCAACTGCGTGTATTGCGAACCGAAATCAAGTATTAATATTATTTGCCTAGCCATTTTTTCTCCTACTCTTCTACTTACCCATCCCTACTCTTTGCCCTACCTGGAAAATTTTACCTTCTGTCTGGATTGAAGGCGCGATAATAATTTCTACGTCATGCATTTCTCTAATGTTGCTTACTCCTAAAGAACCCATAGACGTTTTTAAAGCGCCCAACAGGTTCTGCGAACCGTCATCAACTTTTGCCGGCCCGAATAAAATGTCTTTTAATGAGCCTGTTGTGCCGACTTGAATGCGCGTTCCGCGCGGCAGATTAACGTTACTGGTTGCCATGCCCCAGTGGAAACCTTTGCCCGGAGCTTCAACTGCCCTGGCAAAACTTGAACCAATCATTACCGCGTCAGCTCCGCAGGCAAAAGCCTTGCAGATATCTCCACCGCGGTTCATTCCTCCGTCGGTAATAATCGGGATGTATTTGCCTGTCCTTTTAAAATAAAAATCACGCGCTCCCGCGGCGTCAACCGTGGCGGTAACCTGGGGGACCCCAATGCCTAATACTCCGCGGGTTGTGCAAGCGGCTCCCGGGCCTACGCCGATTAATAAAGCGGCGGCGCCGGTTGACATAAGTTCTAATGTTGTTTCATATG
>JALOBQ010000127.1 GCA_023228185.1 Candidatus Omnitrophota bacterium | reverse complement strand
TTTGCTATTCGCTATTTGCTATATGCGCCTGTAGCTCACCTGGATAGAGCAACTGCCTTCTAAGCAGTAGGCAGCAGGTTCGATCCCTGCCAGGCGCACTAAATATAATATTTGGTAGGCAGGCAGGCCTGCCAGGCGCACCAAATTATAAAAAGGTGGTTTATTTGCTTAAACTCGATAAAATTATAAAATATTTTAAAAAGAATTTTAGAATAATTGTTATTTTTGTGGCTGTCTTTAGCTTAGTTTACATATTCTTGCTTGGTTTCGTCAGAATATTACTGATCAATAAACTTAAAGCTCTAACTCATAAACAGGTAAATATTTCTAGCGTCATACTTAAACCGCCGCTGACATTAGATATCAACGGTTTGACAATCCAGGGAGTGGGCAAAGTTGAACGCGTTAGCCTGTCCCCGAGCATACTTTATTTGTTTATTGGCAGGGTTGCTTTTAATAAAGTTGAATTGGTTAAGCCGGAATTTACTTACGAGCGTTTTAATCTGGAGGTTTCAGCAAGTAACCCGGAAATAAAAATTGAAGCTACTCAGAATTTTAATCTTAAACCAAAAGAACCGATTAAAATTATGCCGTTGCTGTTTAAGCACGTGGTTGTTCGGACCGGCAAGCTTATTTTTGTAGACCATATCGCTGATCCACGCCAGATTAGGGTGGTGATAAGGAATCTTAATTTAGATCTTAAAAATTTTTGCACTTATCCTTCTAAAGCAGTGATGCGTTTTAATCTTTCCGGCGATATTCCCTGGCAGCCCGGTATTGCGGACGGAAAGATAGCATTTAAGGGCTGGGTTGACCTTTATCAGAAAAGTACGCAGGCGGATTTAAATGTAGAAAATATTGACGGCATCTCACTTTACCCGTATTATGCTACTTGGGTGGATTTGGAAAAAGCGCGCATAGAAAAAGCCAAACTTAATTTTAAAAGCGCGATTAAAGGCGTGGACAATAATGTTGAAGCTGTCTGTCGTTTAGAGCTTACGGATATTGTGCGTAAACCCCGGCCTCCGGAAGAGCCGCAGGAAAAAGCCGAGCGGATCACGGATGCTGTTTTGGATATGTTTAAATCCATGAATCAGGGTAAAGTGATACTCGATTTTACACTGCATACCAAAATGGACAGGCCGGAATTTGGGTTTGGCAATATTAAATCCGCCTTGGAAGGAAAATTACGTGACGCGCGCAAGGGAAGCGGTTTTAAACTTTCTAATGCTTTAGCTTTACCAGGTAAAGCCATTGAAGGCGGAGTAAAAGGTGGCTTGGATCTTTCGCGCGCGGTATTTGACGGAATTATCGCTGTTGGTAATGGAGTAAAAAATCTTTTAGAGAATGCGCACAAAGAAACACCGGCAGAAGTTAGTAAATAAAGTTAGAGCATTAGGTTGTGAACCAGTTATTCGTATTGACATTCTTATTGTTCTTTAATATAATTTCATTGTGACGAATCAAAAATGTAAAATTTGCGGCAAAGAGTTCTATGTAAAACCCTTCCATCTTAAAAAAGGATGGGGTAAATATTGTTCTATAAAATGCCGCGCTAAGGCTCAATATAATGGTAAGTGGGTTAAGTGTTTTAACTGCGGGAAAAAGATTTACAGGACTCCGAATGATTATAGAAAGGCAAAAAGCAAAAGATTTTTTTGTTCGGTAAGTTGTCATTGTTCCTGGGAGAATAAGAATGTTCGTTGTGGTATTAATTCTCCAAATTGGATTGCAGGTGAAGCCGCTTATCGTGATTTAATGCGTAGATGTAAGGTGCCGTTTAAATGTAATGAATGCGGTATTGCCGATAAGCGTGTACTTGTAGTGCATCATAAAGATGGAGATCGAAAAAACAATAATATTGAAAATTTGGAACGCCTTTGTTGTAATTGTCATGCAATCAAACATGTTCAATAGATATGGTGGCTGTAGCTCAATTGGCTAGAGCGTCTGATTGTGGTTCAGAAGGTTTGCGGGATCGTTCCCCGTCAGCCACCCCAGTAATTTCTCTCTCCTCGTCGGATGAGAGAGGCAAATAGCCATGATTACTTAATGTGATCATGGCTATTTTTATGCCCTAGGGTGTCAAAGAGTTAGGGCATTATTCTTTAATTGTTTTCCCAAAGAAATATAATCCGCAATACCTGTGTGTAAAATTTCTCTAAAACTATTCAAAAATTCTCTAAAATGGCCAATTCATCTCTATCTGGGTAGAGTTTTCGTAACAGGTGTAATTGGCTAATATGCGATTAGGTTGTAAGCGTAGAATAGGTAGTTACGGAAATTTTATCTCTCGTAACGGTTAGGTAATTAGGCTTTATCTTCGGTAGATTTTAGGAGGGAATGCCAGATTTGCTTTTGTTTTTTCCAGTCTGCTTCAGAGATAATGTCGCGAATCTTGTATTCTGGTATTTCATAAAGGCGTTTATCTTGAGAAAACAGAATTTCTTCTTGGATTTGTGGCGAGATATCTATCATATTGGCTATCTGGCAGATCTTAGGGAGCGGTATGCCAGTCCACTGCACTATTTGTCTCAGACTGCAATTCTTTTCTTTTATGATGTTATCTATCTGGTG
>JALOBQ010000126.1 GCA_023228185.1 Candidatus Omnitrophota bacterium | reverse complement strand
CTTATGGCGCGATAGGAGCGTTTTCTACCGGCGTTGGTTCAACTGACCTGGCGATTGCTCTGGCTACCGGGAAGAATTGGTTTAAGGTACCGGAGACAATTAAAATAATTGTTAAAGGCAAAGTCCCCAAGGGAGTTTTTGCCAAGGATATTATTCTGCATATTATCGGTAAGATCAAAGCTGACGGCGCAACCTATAAAGCGGTTGAGTTTTCCGGCCCGGTAATCGATAAAATGGATATTGATGGCAGGTTTACTATCTGCAATATGCTTGTGGAAATGGGTGCTAAGGCCGGGTTTATGCCTGTAGATAAGAAAACTATAGCCTGGTTCAAAGGAAGGGTTAGTTCTAAAATTAAGCTAAATAAGATCACTGCCGACAGTGACGCCCGTTACGAAAGAGTAATCGAGTTTGACGCGGGGATGATCAAACCGATGGTTTCTATCCCGCATAGCGTGGATAATGTTTCTCAAGCGGCTAAGTTAAAAAATGTCGTGATCAACCAGGCTTTTTTAGGCACTTGCACTAACGGAAGGCTTGATGATTTCAAAATTGCCGCTAAAATATTAAAAGGCCGTAAAGTTAATCCTTCAGTAAGGATGATTATCGCTCCCAGCTCGCGGCAGGTTTATTTAGACGCGCTTAAATTAAAGTTGATCGATATTTTTATCAAAGCAGGATGCGCGATCGTCGCCCCCGGCTGCGGCCCATGCGTAGGCACGCATAACGGAGTGCCTAGCGACGGAGAAATTGTTATTTCCACGGCTAACCGGAATTTCAAAGGCAGAATGGGTAATCCGGCGGCTTTTATTTATCTAGCCTCGCCGGCAACTGTAGCGGCCTCTGCGATTAAAGGCCATATCTGCGACCCAAGGATATTTTTATAGGTTTTAAAGAGGAGGTTTTTATGGAAATTCGCGATTTGTTGCTCTTGTGTTTTGAGAAAGGCGCGTCTGACTTGCATATCACCGAGAATGAGCCGCCTATTTTGCGAATTGACGGCCGCCTGGTGCGCACTAATTTAGAAGTATTGCACAATCAGGAACTTAAAAAAATGATTTATAGCGTGCTCTCTAACCCCCAAAAAGAAATGTTTGAGCGCGACTTGGAATTGGATTTTTCTCTTGCCTTACCGGGTTTGGACCGGTTCCGCGTAAATGTGCATATCCAGAAAAGTTCCGTGGAAGCAGCGTTCCGGCGTATTCCTTTAGAAATTCCCAGGATCGAAGATTTAGGATTACCGTCGGTGATCCTTGAACTGGCGCGTAAACCCAATGGCTTGGTTTTAGTTACCGGCCCCACCGGTATGGGCAAAACCACGACGCTTGCTTCAATGGTAAATTTAATTAACCAGGAACGTGAATCGTTGATTATGTGCATTGAGGATCCGATCGAGTTTATTCATGCCAACAAAAAGAGCGTGATCAAACAACGCGAGGTCTATGCTGATACGCGTTCTTTTTCCGAAGCCCTGAAGCGGGCATTGCGCCAGGACCCGAATGTAATTGTCGTAGGAGAAATGCGCGATTTGGAAACTATTTCCACAGCGCTGACTGCCGCGGAAACCGGGCACCTTGTTTTAGCGACGTTGCATACTCCGGACGCGCCGCAAACGATTGAAAGAATCATCGATGTCTTCCCTCCGCATCAGCAATTGCAGGTAAAATTGCAGTTATCCGACTGTTTGCAGGGCGTGGTTTCACAATTACTTCTGCCGCATGCTTCCGGAAAAGGCAGGGTTTTGGCCACCGAGATTATGATTGCCACCCAGGGCATCCGGAATCTAATTCGTGAACAGGAGATCGAGCAAATACCCACACTTATGCAAACCGGTTCGCAGTTTGGTATGCGCACAATGGATAAATCGCTGAAAGAACTTACGCAAAAAGGCGAGATTACTTTAGATACAGCGATGTCGAAAGTGAAAAACAAGGAAGAATTTAAACAACTATGATTTTAGCAGGCAAGACTATAAAATTAGGCGATAATATCAATACGGATTTTATTATTTCCGGCCGTTATAAATTCGCGATTACCGATATGAAGGAACTGGCCAAGCATATTATGGAAGATATCGACCCAAATTTTGCTAAAAAGATCATCCCGGGTAAATCTATTCTTGTTACCGGTAATAACTTTGGCATGGGTTCCAGCCGCGAGCAGGCGCCATTGGTGATCAAAGAAGCCGGTATCGTGGCTGTTTTATCGAAACAATTCGCGCGGATATTTTTTCGCAATGGTTTTAATATCGGCTTGCCGTTAATTCAGACGGATACGGATAAAATCGACGAGTATGATGATTTGTCTATTGATCTGGAAAAAGGCGTGGTAAGAAATCTCAGCAAAGGCATTGACCTGGAAATTAAACCGCTGCCGGTTTTTATGCAGAAATTGCTTAAAGAAGGCGGGATCATTAATTATTATAAGAAATACGGAGAATTGGAAGTTTAAATGAAACATATCGTTACTTTTATTCCCGGAGATGGTATTGGCAGTGAAGTTTCTTTGGCAGCTAAAAGATGCATCGATGCCACTGGTGTATCTATTATCTGGGAAGAGATGCTTGCTGGCAGTGACTCGC
>JALOBQ010000125.1 GCA_023228185.1 Candidatus Omnitrophota bacterium | reverse complement strand
TAAGTTCCAAATCTAATCCTTGAAAAGGAGCCTGCTACAATGAATATCAAAGAAATCAAAGAAATGATCAATTTAATGAATGAAAACGGCCTTGTTGAGCTGGAGGTGGAAAAAGAGGACATGCGTATCCGACTTAAGAAAACCGCTTCCGGAGGCATAGAAACTTTTAATACTCCTGTTCTTCTGGAGAGGCAAAGCGCGCCTCAAGCCGCTGCCTTGCGCCAGCAAGCTGCTGCTCCAGTTCCTGCGGCTGTAAAAACCGTGGAAATTAAATCTCCTATGGTGGGAACATTCTATCGGGCGCCCAGCCCGGAATCGCCTGCTTATGTTGAAGTTGGCCAGACAATTGAACCTGGCCAGGTAATTTGTATCGTGGAAGCGATGAAGTTAATGAATGAGATCAAATCTGAGATCAAAGGCAAAATTCTGGAAGTTTTGGTTGATAACGCAGAGCCGGTAGAATTTGGGCAACCGATCCTTCTGATTGAACCACTTTAATCTATAACTATGTTTTCAAAAATACTTATTGCTAACCGGGGCGAAATCGCCTTAAGAATAATCCGCGCTTGCCATGAGTTAGGCATTCGCACGGTAGCTGTGTATTCTGAAGCTGACCGTAACTGTTTGCACGTGCGCTACGCTGACGAAGCAATCTGCATCGGCCAGGCGCCTTCGGCGAATAGTTACTTAAATATCCCCGCGATTATCAGCGCCGCGGAGATCAGCGATGTGGAAGCAATCCATCCGGGCTACGGTTTTTTAGCTGAAAACGCCCATTTCGCCGAAATCTGTGAATCCTGCAAAATAACTTTTATCGGGCCTACGCCGGAAAATATGCGTCTGATGGGCGACAAGATGGCCGCGCGTATAACTATGCAAAAAGCCGGCCTGCCGATCATTCCGGGCAGTAAGGCGATCATCAAAAACAAAGAAGAAGCTTTAAAGACCGCTAAATCAATCGGTTATCCTGTAATTATTAAAGCTGCCGCCGGCGGCGGTGGTAAAGGTATGCGTGTCTGCCACAACGACCTTACGCTGGTCTCCAGTTTATTAACCGCGCAAAGCGAAGCAGAAGCAAATTTCGGAAATTCCAGCGTTTATATCGAGAAATACATTGAGAAGCCGCGCCACATTGAAGTGCAGGTTATCGCCGATAAATTTGGCCATGTCCTGCAGTTAGGCGAAAGAGATTGCAGTATCCAGAGAAGGCACCAGAAACTTCTCGAAGAAGCCCCGTCATGCGCGGTAGATAGCAAAATGCGCAAGCGCCTGGGAGAACTTGTCTCTAAAGCGATGAAATCAATAAATTATGTTTCCTGCGGCACGATTGAATTCCTGCTTGATGCGAAAAGCGGGAATTTTTATTTTATGGAGATGAATACGCGCATCCAGGTGGAGCATCCGGTTACGGAAATGGTTACTGGTATCGACCTGATCAAAGAACAGTTGCGCGTAGCCAGCGGCGAAAAACTTAAAATTCACCAGGAGGATATTAAAATTAACGGGGCGGCAATCGAGACGCGGATAATAATTTTATGCCGTCTCCGGGGAAAATTGAAGCCTTGGCTTTGCCGGGCGGGCCGAACGTGCGCGTGGATACGCATATTTACGCCGGTTATGACGTGCCGCCTTATTATGATTCGTTGATCGCGAAATTAATTGTCCATGGCGCAAACCGCCAGGAAGCGATCAAAACAATGCGCCGGGCGCTAAGTGAATTTTATGTTTTACCGATCAAAACAACGATCCCATTCCATATTAAACTTTTAGAAAATCCTGCTTTTAAAAAGGGCGATATCTCGACTCATTTTGTGCAGGATTTAATGAAGAGCGAAGAAAAAGGAGAGTAAACCATGCGCGCAGATGAAGCACGTAATGAATTAGGCGTGGTGAGGATTCACGAAAATGTGATTGCTTCAATATCAGCGCACGCGGCAAGCGAAATCGAGGGCGTAAAGCGCGTAGGTAGAGTCAAAGAAGGTTTTATGGATCTATTCAAGCAGAAGAATGCCGGCCCGATCAAAGTGGAGATCAACAAAAACGAAGAAGTCCTGGTGAATTTGCCTTTGATTATTACTTATGGATATAATATTCCGGAAGTTTCCGCTAAGGTTCAGGAAAATGTGCGTTTAGCTTTAGAAAGAATGAGTAATCTTTCGATTAAAGAAATTAATATCAATGTTCAGGGCATAGAGAGGGGGTAAGCAAAAATGAGATTCTTTTCCGTTTTAGGAGTTTTATTTTATTCGGCGGTGATTACGCTTATCGGGATTGTCTTAATTATTTTTTCATTAAATTTTATTTTGCCCCAGGATATCAACCATTTGCTTGTTTTAGCTAAAGATAGCAATCAGACCAGGATTATTCTTGGGCTCTCCGGTTGCCTCTTGATCCTAATTAGTTATTCCTTTGCCCAGCTTATCCTTGGTAAAATTCAAAGAGAAAGAACGATTGCTTTTACTACTGCCGGAGGCCAGGTGACAATATCGCTTTCCGCGGTTGAGGATTTGATCAGGCGTTTAGCGGTAGTTATTCCGGAGATCAGAGATATCAAGCCGGATGTTGTCGCCACTAAAAAAGGTATTATTGTG
>JALOBQ010000001.1:8031-46017 GCA_023228185.1 Candidatus Omnitrophota bacterium | reverse complement strand
TAAAGATAGATATGAATTGAGGTATCGGGATCCGATTGATTCGAAAAAAGTATATGTTTAAAACAATAAAGAAAAGAATTTAAAAGAATATGCTTAACGTTTTCTTAAAAAAGCTTCTTATAACTCAAATTATATTCTGGTTTGTTTTCAGCTTAGGGGTAACCTATCTTTTTTGGGCAAAAGGGGATAAATTGTCTGATTCAGCCCGTTTCGGGGGCGATTCCTGGGAGTATCAATCCCTGGGAGTCAATATCAGCAAAGGTTTTGGGTTTCAGATTGGCGGAATAACTAATTTTTCGGAGTACAAGTTTTCTCCGGAGGCGAGCAATTCTAAAATTTTATTTTATCCTTTTTCTCCCGCGCTGGTGACAGGCGGAGAAGAAACTTTATATGATCATTTCCTGAAAGGAGGAGAGTATTTATTTTACCGTACTCCGGGTTATCCTCTGTTCCTGGGGTCAGTATATAAGTTCTTTGGGGTTCATCCTTTAAAGGTGAAGGTAATTCAGATTTATCTACTTGCTTTTATTGCCGCTTCCTTGCCGTTGATCGCAAGGCATTATTGGGGTAAATTAGGTTGTCTTAGCGGGTTTATCTGGGCATTTCTTTTTCTTGCTTTTTTTTCTCCTGACCCCACAAAAATCATTACAGAAACACTTATAACATTTTTCCTGTTTATTTTAGTAATCATGCTGATTTCTTGGGAAGTCAAGGCCTCAGCTTTAAAATCGTTTCTCTTAGGGTTATTAACTGGCCTAAATGTTTTAACTAAAGGCCTAAATGTTTTCTTACCGTTTATCTTATTGTGTTATTTATTTCTGAAAACTGAAAAGACTAAAAGATTGCTGACAAGCTTTTTATTCGTTAGCGGGATAGCGCTATTGATTATTACCTGGAGTGTTTATGCCAGCAGTAAAACATCGCGCCCAATTACTTTGGCTACTCAGCAAAACACACTTTTATTGGATAGCAATAATGAGGATACTCTTTCTACGGGGGGCTGGTCGCCGGCCTGGAGGAAGTGGGATTCTGGTAATTTAAAATATTTATATAATCGGCCTGAAATTAAACAAGTTTCGCCTTTTAATAAATTGGTTAAATTCTTGGTTCTTCATTATAAAGATCTTCCCTCTTTATTGATAAATAAGCTGAAAAGAGTATTCAGAAAGCAATTCAGTTGTTTCCTTATTGTCCTTGGATTGCTTATTTATTATTTATGGATATTTATTCTCTATAAGTTTAAGCGTAAGCAGGCATTGACAATTCCGTATTTTCCCGCAATTTATTTTATTAATTTTTTGTTGATAACTTTGATTTTTTACGGTAATTACCGTTTTATTTTACCTTTTATGCCATTTTTTATTCTTCCCGTTACGCATTTTTGCCTGTTGTTTTTGATATTTATTTTTAGATTTTTAAATACTCAAATCCGCTATTTTTTGCTTATTAAATAAATCGAGTGTAAGTAAAATTAGGAATTTATGAAGATTATTTTTTATAATTATAAATAAGAAAGTATATATTATAACGATTAAATATTTTGATTAGATTAAGTTTTAGTAATATATCGTTTCAAACGCCTGTTCTGTTTATAGCAGCCATTCTTATTTGGTTAATGATCTATCCAATGATGGTGCAAATTGACTTCTCCAGTATTATAAAAGCAGGAAAAAAACCTAAGGGGTTATTCGTGACGTTAGTGGTTAATTGGTTGGTTAAACCGTTTAGTATGGCGATATTTGCGGCGATATTTTTAAAATACGTATTCGCTGCTTTTATCAGCCCGGCTTTGGCTAAAGAATATATCGCTGGCGCGATACTTTTGGGAGCCGCTCCTTGCACAGCGATGGTTTTTGTTTGGAGCTATTTAACTAAAGGTGATCCTGCTTACACTTTGGTTCAGGTAGCCGTAAATGACCTGGTAATATTAGTTGCTTTTGTGCCGATTGTCAAATTTCTGCTTGGTGTAAATCAAATCGTTGTGCCTTACGATACGTTAATTTATTCTACAGTCTTTTTCGTGGTTATCCCGCTTGCTTTTGGATATGTTTCCAGAGTGTATTTGTTAAAACTAAAAGGCAGGGAGTGGTTTGAAAATGTTTTTCTAAAAATGCTTAAACCAGTAACAATTTTTGGGTTG
The DNA here is from genome assembly GCA_023228185.1 of Candidatus Omnitrophota bacterium. Taxonomy (GTDB): domain Bacteria; phylum Omnitrophota; class Gorgyraeia; order Gygaellales; family Profunditerraquicolaceae; genus JALOBQ01. Next base: position 43,877 of record JALOBQ010000001.1, on the reverse strand, counting down.
TTGTTGACTTTAATCATCCTTTTTGCTTTTCAAGGCAATATTATACTTGGCAATCCGCTGCATATATTATTGATTGCCGTGCCTTTAATAATTCAGACTTATTTTATTTTTTTTATTGGTTATCTATGGTGCAGAAAGTGGTGCTTAACTCATTCTATTGCTGCGCCTGCGGGGATGATTGGCGCGAGTAATTTTTTTGAATTATCCGTAGCTGTAGCAATTTCTTTGTTTGGCCTGAAAAGCGGCGCAGCGCTGGCTACCGTAGTAGGCGTGCTTACAGAAGTGCCGATAATGTTAAGCCTGGTTTATTTTTCCAATAAAACACAACATTGGTTTAAGTGCGCAAAGGCTTAAGAGATAATAATTTCAGGCAATGATTTTTTGGTTGGGGCTAATCCTAGAAGTCAGTAAAATTTATTATAGCACCTATTTATGTTTAGTTGGATTAGTGCCTCTTTAGTATGGTATAATAAACCTCATCAAGCGGATTATTCAATTTTTCTCTTCTCTAAAAAATAATGCCAGCAAATACTGATAAAACTAAAAAAGTAAAAGTTTTCTTGCGCACCTTCGGCTGTCAAATGAATATGCGCGATTCGGAGTTGATTTGCGGGCTCTTGCAGAAAGCCGGATTTCTGATTTGCGATGATGCTGATAAAGCCGATGTGATTATTTTAAATACCTGCGCTGTGCGCCAGCATGCCGAGGACAGGGTTTGGAGCCAGATTGGCGCTTATAAAAGCGGTAAAATAATCGGTTTAGTCGGCTGTATGGCTCAACATTATAAAGATGGCGCTTTTAGCCGGGCTGAAAATTTGAGTTTTGTGGTTGGGCCACAGGATATTGAAAAGATACCAAAGATTATCAGTCAACTGTCAGCTTTCAGCTGTCAGCCTTCAGCTAAAAGCCTTTTTGAGAAAAAAATATGGGAAACTGATGGCTTGATCCGGCCGGAAGAGGTCTACCACACGGGTTTCTATGAAGACAATAAACATGTTTCTGTGGTTATCTCTGAAGGTTGCTCTAATTTTTGTTCATATTGTATCGTGCCTTATGTGCGCGGGCCTTTGCGCCATCGCCGCAAAAAAGATATTATTAGGGAAATCCAAAGCGCGCTGGATAAGGGAGCAGATTCAATCACGCTTTTAGGCCAGAATGTTAACGCTTATCAGGATGGAGAGCTGAATTTTTTAAAACTGCTTAAAGAAATCGACAGTTTAAAAGGGTTACGTGAATTTGATTTTCTTACCAGTCATCCTAAAGACACGAAAAATGAGCTTTTTAAGTTAATTAATGATTTAGTTAAACTGAAGAAGGCTCTGCATTTACCTGTCCAGTCAGGTTCAGACAGAATTTTAAAATTGATGCATCGTGGGTATAATCGAAAATTTTACTTGGATTTGGTTTCTAAATATCGTAAAGTAGTTAAAGGCGGGTTGCTAAGCACGGATATTATTGTCGGGTTTCCTACAGAAAGCGTTGAAGATTTCAAAGAAACATTAGCTTTGGTTAAAGATACCGGTTTTAACGCGGCCTTTATCTTTAAATATTCTCCGCGCTCGCTGACAGAATCTTTCAAAATGATTGATACTGTAAGTAAACAGGAAAAAGAGCAGCGGCATAAGATGATTTTAGAATTACAGCAGGGGATTTCCGGAAAGTTAAGAAAAAAGGATAAACGTTGAATAATAGAATTACCTGTTTGATCGCAACCGTTTTGCTGTTTTGTTTTCAGGTTCCTTGTTTTGCGGCTGCTCCAAACGTTTTGGAAGTCAAATTCCTGCAAGGTAATTTTCGCGATGTCGCCCTAGAAGGGGAAGCTTACCTGCGGAATTCTCCCGGCTCAAACCAGCGTGATTTATACAAGCTGATCGCGTTCAGCTGCCTTAAAATCAACCGGCCTGAAGAAGCAAAAAAATATTTTCAGGAGTTTCTGCGTTTATCCGATAAGAATGCCCAGATAGAGGAAGCAAAAATCGGTTTAGCTGATGCTTTTCTGATTAATGGTGAAGTGGATATCGCTAAAAAGATGTATCAATCTGTTTTAGAAAGTAATTCTGGGGCTAAATTTAAAGCTGCCATACTTTATAGGTTGAGTAAAATCGCCAGGGGTAGCGGCAATAGCGATGAAGCTGACGTTTATTTAGCGAAATTAAAGCGTGAATACCCGCTTAACCTGGAGCTAAGCGCGAACGATTCATTTTTCGTTAGTCGAGATTTAAAATCCCGGGAAAATAGCTATTTCTCCGGCTATAAAACCGGAGAAGTTATCTATAGCGTGCAAGTAGGTTATTTTTCCAATACCGTTAACGCGGATAAATTCAAAAGGCAGCTCATCTCTAGAGGTTATCCGGCATACACGCTTTGTGTTTCTGAAGGCTGCCGGGTGAGAGTGGGAAAATTTAATAATTTGAAAGAGGCGCTTTTACTGCAGAAAAAACTTTCCCGCGACGGGTTCCCCAGTAAAGTATTTCCTTAAAAATAAATGCTTAAAAAAGATTTACTTTTTTTAGTTGGGCCTACGGCTTCCGGTAAAAGCGCTGCGGCGGTTGCTTTAGCAAAAAAAATAAATGCCGAGATAATCTGTTGCGATTCGATGCAGGTTTATTGCGGGATGGATATTCTTACCTCAGCACCTGATAAAGAATTAACCGGCCGCGTTAGGCATCATCTTTTCGGTTTTTTAAAACCCTGCAAAAATTATAACGCCGCAAGTTTTCGCAAGGACGCTTTAGAAGCAGCGCAGAAAATATATCAAAAAGGAAAAATTCCTTTATTTGTCGGTGGGAGCGGGCTTTATATGTCGGCGATTATCGACGGATTGTTTACGGGCGCGCCGGCGGATATGCAGTTACGCCGTAAGTTGGAAAAAGAAGCGAAATTAAAGGGCGCCCGTTGCCTCTATAAAAAATTATTAAAAGTTGATCCGCTTTCGGCTTCTAAGATCCACGCCAATGATTGCCGCAGGATAATCCGCAGCCTGGAAGTATTTTTAAAAACCGGTAAACCGATTTCTTATTTACAAAAACAACGGCAGGGGTTAGGGCCTGATTACCGGGTAAAGATTTTCGCGCTTAATTTAAGTAGGCCACGGCTTTATCAGAGGGTTGACCAGCGGGTAGAATTGATGTTTGAGCGAGGTTTAGAAAAAGAGGCAAGACGGCTTTTAAGATCGCGTTTAAGCAAGACCGCTTGTTACGCGTTAGGTTTACCGGAGATAAAAGAATATCTGCGGGGTAAGTATGATTTGCAGGAAGCAAAACGCCTGATTAAACGTAACAGCCGGCATTACGCTAAAAGGCAGCTTACCTGGTTTAGAAAAGATAAGCGCGTGAAGTGGATCAATCTTCAGGGCGCTGAAACTCCCCAGGCAGTAGCCAAAAAAATTTATAAGTTTTGTAATTAGGAAAAAGATCATAATTTATGGAAAAGACAATACTTGTCAGCGTGCAGTTAAGAAATGAAAATTCCGATTGGCCAATTGCCGATCTTGCCTCGGAGATGGAAGAATTGGCGTTTTCCGCCGGCGCTTCGGTCGTCCAGAATATCATCGTTGTCCGCGATAAGCCTACGCCGAATTACCTTATCGGCAAGGGTAAATTAGAAGAGATCAATTCCTTTGTTCAGGAAGAAGAAGTAAAGCTGGTTATCTTTAGCCATGATTTGAGCGGCACTCAGCAAAGAAATTTAGAGCGATTTTTAGGAATAAAAATAATTGACCGCACCCAACTGATCTTAGATATTTTTTCTTGCCGCGCCAAAAGCCCGGAAGGTTCAATGCAGGTAGAGTTGGCGCAACTGGAATATCTTCTTCCGCGATTATCCGGTAAAGGAGCAGAGCTTTCGCGTTTAGGCGGTGGTATCGGAACGCGCGGCCCGGGTGAACAAAAGTTAGAAACCGATCGCCGGCAGATCCGCAAAAGAATCGCTAAATTAAAAGAAGATCTGAAACAATTCAGCTTGCACAGGCAAAACACGAAGAAACGCAGAAAAGATAATAATTTACCTTCGGTTGTCCTGGTAGGTTATACTTCCGCGGGTAAATCAACGCTTTTAAACGCGCTTACTTTAGGCAATCAAACAACTTCCGATAAACTTTTTACTACCTTGGATACTGTTTCTAAGAGCCTTAAATTAGCTAACGGACAGTTAGTGGTAATTTCCGATACTGTGGGTTTTCTGCACCAACTACCGCATCATCTGATAGACGCTTTTAAAGCTACTCTGGAAGAAACGCTGGACGCGGATTTACTGATCCATGTGCTTGATGCTTTCAACCCGCAGATAGATCAGCACAATCATGCTGTGCTGGATGTGTTAGAAGAATTGGGCATTCAGGATAAACCGATGCTCACCGTGCTTAATAAAACTGATCTTTTTACTGAAGATAATTTTATGCAGAGTATGCTACGGGATTTTCCTGACGCAATTCCGATTTCCGCGAAGAATAAAGAGAATTTGGATGTTTTGTTGATCGGTATGGAAAAGGCGTTTAACGGCCGTATGCGCGATATGCACCTTTTGCTTACGCATAAGCGTATGGATCTGGTTAACTTTTTTTACCGCAAAGGTAAAATTAAAAACATAAAGTATAAAAGCGAAGGTATTGATGTTGAATTGTCCCTACCGGAAGCTCTTTACGAAAGGATCATTGCCGAAGAAGGGGTAAAAGTTATCTGTTAGATTATCTAACAAAAATAATCATTTTTCTTGACAAATTTATTTTTTTGTGTTAAATTATCTTTGTAATAAGAAAGGCGCATAGGCGATTAAGATGAGTTTAAAAATCAGCGCAAGTGAGCCTGTTTATATCATCGGCGTAGTCTGCAAGCTTTTAGATATACCGATTTGGACATTGCGCCAGCTGGATAAGGCTGGAATTGTCCGGCCAAGAAGAATGGGTAAAAAAAGCCGCCTTTATTCGCTGAGGGATATTAAAAGGTTGGAATATGTTTACTACCTGATGCAGGAAAAACATGTTAATATCCACGGCGTTAAATTTATTCTTAAGAAGTGATCTTTGACAATTTTTTTTAAGCAGATTTTAGCACTCTTGCCTTAAGACTGCTAACAATTTCAGGTAACTTAAGATATTGACAAAGGACGCTTTCATGTTAATATTAATTTTTAGCATTGATTAAGCAAGAGCGCTAAAGGAATGACAAATGGTGCGAAAAGTTGACTATAATTCAAGGAAAAAAGCGGTATTGCATACGGCGATAAACCGTTATATCAAAAACGCGCTTCCGGTTGCTTCTGATGAGATTGCCAGAGAATTTGATTTGAGCTCAGCGACAATCAGAAATATCTTCATGGATCTGGAAGAGGCCGGTTTTTTAAAACATCCTTATACTTCCGGAGGAAGGGTGCCTACTGATAAGGGCTACAGGTATTACCTGGATTACCTTTTTCAGCAGATTGACCTTCTTACCGAAGAAAAAGAGCGCATTATTAAAGAATGCAATAGAAAGATCGGTAAATTTGATGACGCGCTGGAGAATACTTCTGAAGTAATCTCCGAGATCACGCATTACGCCGGTATCGCGTCTTTCCTGGAATGGCAGGACAAATTTTTCTATAAGGGCCTTAGTTATATATTGGAACAGCCTGAATTCAAGGATGTTTCCCGGATTAAATTGTTAATTAAGATGGTTGAAGAAAAACAACAATTGCTCAAGATCATTAATCGCGATTTTACCGGTAAGGTCAAGGTTTACATTGGAAGCGAACTGGGGTTTCCGGAAATGGAAAATTGTTCATTGATTGTCGCAAGTTGCAAAATGAAAAACCATTCTTCAGGAAGATTGGCGGTTTTGGGGCCGATGCGTATGCAATATAACCACATTATTCCCACGATGGAGTATATCTCCGATTGCCTTAGCCAAATTTGCGAGGAGATTTAAAGACTATGGAAGAGATCAAAAACGATAAAAATAATCATAAGCATGGGGCTGAAAAGGAAGAGATAAGCGCCGCAGTTAAAGAAGAAAAGATTGTCAGCTTAAAGGAATCTGAATATCTGGCGCTTTTGCAAGAGGCAAAAAAGAGCGTGGAAATGCAGGATCGGATGTTGAGAAATCAGGCGGATCTGGAAAATATCCGCAAACGTTTAGAAAGAGAAAAACAGGATTTTATTAAGTTTGCCAACGAGGGCCTGGTTTTAGACCTTTTAAATGTTTTAGATGACCTTGAGCGGACAGTTAACCTGGCAGAATCAACAAAGCAGGATTTTGAAGCTTTTCTTAAAGGCGTAGAAATGATCCTGGCGCATTTATATGAAATGCTTAAGGAGCATGGCGTAAAACCTTTGGAAGCGGAAGGAAAAATATTCGATCCGAATTTCCATGAGGCTTTGATGCAGGTTGAAGATAAAGATCTTCCGGAACATACGATTGTAGAGGTGTTGCAAAAAGGGTATTTAATTAATGAGCGGGTTTTAAGGACCGCGAAAGTGAAAGTTTCTAAAAAAACAACATAAATTAAGTTTCCCCTCGTGGAGCTCGGGGTAATTTTCCCCAAGCGCCGGATGCAGGGGAAAAATGAGGAGGTTAGCGATGGCTAAAATTATTGGAATTGATTTAGGTACATCAAATTCTGCTGCTGCGGCAATGGAAGGTGGTAGGCCGGTGATTATCCCAAGTGCTGAAGGCGCGGGCGTTGCTTCAGGAAAAGCGTTTCCTTCATACGTTGCTTTCACAAAGGATGGCCAGCGTTTAGTCGGTGAGCCGGCAAGGCGCCAGGCAGCGATTAACGCTGAAGGGACAATTCAGGCGGCAAAAAGAAAGATGGGCACGGATTTTAAATTCAAAGCTTATGGTAAAGAATACACGCCTCAACAGATTTCGGCGTTTATTTTGCAGAAAGTGAAACAGGACGCTGAGAACTATTTGGGTGATACAGTTGAAGAAGTTGTAATTACCTGCCCTGCTTATTTTGACGATAATCAAAGGCAGGCAACTAAAGATGCCGGTGAAATCGCCGGTTTGAAAGTCTTAAGGATTATTAATGAGCCGACGGCAGCTTGCCTGGCTTATGGTCTGGAAAAAGCCGGCAAAGAGCTTAAAATTCTTGTTTTTGATTTAGGCGGCGGCACGCTTGACGTTACAATTATGGAAATGTGGAAAGAGGGTGGTTTTAAAGTTATGGCGACAAGCGGCGATACCCAGCTTGGCGGCACGGATATGGATAATGTGCTGATTGATTATATTGCCAAGGAGTTTAAGCGCGATACAGGAATTGATTTAAAGAACGATAAAATGGCGATGCAACGTTTACGTGAGGCTGCTGAAAAAGCAAAAGTTGAGCTTTCCAGCACCTTGACTACGGATATCAACCTTCCTTTTATCACAGCTGATGCTTCGGGCCCGAAACATTTGACGATGCCGATTAATCGCGCGAAGCTTGAAGAATTAGTCGGTTCGATTATCGAACGTTGCCGTGGCCCGTTGGAGCATGCTTTAAAAGATGCTAAAGCCGCTTTTGAGAAAGAAGGCGTGAATTTTGACGATAAGGGTATAGACAAAATTATTATGGTCGGCGGCCCAACGCGTATGCCTATTGTGCAGAAATTCGTGGAAGATTGCACAGGCCAGAAAATTGAGCGCGGAGTTGACCCAATGGAGTGCGTTGCTTTGGGCGCGGCAGTTCAAGCGGCGATCATTAAAGGTGAAGTTAAGGATGTGTTATTGCTTGACGTTACGCCTTTATCATTAGGTATTGAGACTTTAGGCGGAGTGAATACCAAATTGATCGAAAGAAATACCACTATCCCGACGCGGAAATCCCAGATCTTTTCAACCGCCGCCGATAATCAGACCGCGGTAACGATCCGCGTTATTCAGGGTGAGCGCGCGATCGCTGACGCTGAAGGTAATGTTGAGTTAGGCAGGTTCGATTTAGTCGGTATTCCAGCTGCTCCGCGCGGCGTGCCGCAAGTTGAGGTGGCTTTTGATATTGACGCCAACGGCATCGTGCATGTTTCCGCCAAGGATTTAGGAACAGGCAAAGAGCAATCGATCAAGATAACCGCACCGAGAAAACTTTCCAAAGAAGAGATTGAAAAAATGGTGCGTGACGCTGAGAAATTCGCCGCTGATGACACCAAGAAAAAAGAGGAAGTGGAAACAATTAATCAGGCGGATAACCTGATCTACGCGACGGAAAAATCGCTTAAAGATTATGGCGATAAGGTAAGTTCAGCTGAACGCGGCGATATTGAAGCAAAGATCAATGATCTAAAAAGCGCGATCAAAGATAAAAATGTCGACCGGGTTAAGAAGGGCACTGAAGAGTTGACCAAGGTTTCGCACAAACTTGCCGAAGAAATTTATAAGCAGGCTGCTGCCAAGCAGCAACAACAGGCAAGCGCCCAGGCAGCTCCTGAAAGCGATGGAACTGATCAGCCTAAGCAGGAAGATAAGAAGCCTGATGATGTGATTGACGCAGAGTTTAAGGAGGAAAAGTAAAATATAGCTATAGGTAGAGGTAGAGATAAAAGAAAAATAACAGGTTTTCTTTACCTTCACCTCTACCTATTTTATTATTATTTTTAGCAAAATAATGACAAGTAAACGCGATTATTATGAAATGCTGGGGGTTACAAAAGCAGCTTCCGCCGAAGAAATTAAAAAAGCTTATCGGGAAATGGCGCTTAAGTTCCATCCTGACCGCGTGCCTGCGGAACAAAAAAAAGACGCTGAAGAAAGGTTTAAAGAAATTTCTGAATCTTACGCTGTGCTTTCTGATTCGCAAAAACGCGATCTTTATGATAAATACGGCCATTCCGGGATAGATCAAAAATACGCTCAGGAAGATATCTTTAAGGACGCTGATTTCAGCAGTATCTTTAGCAATATGAGCGGCGGTGGAAATGGGGGGATATTCGAAGAAATATTCGGTGACCTGGGGTTTGATGTTTTTGGTTCTCATCAATCAAGGGGCCCATCGGCAAGGCGCCGCGGCAGGGATTTACAGATTGCCATAAGCATAACTTTAGAAGAAGCCGCAGAAGGCGTGGAAAAGATTATCAGCGTGCCGCGTTATGAAACCTGTCCGGTTTGTTCCGGTAGTGGCGCTAAACCCGGGACCAAAAAAAGCACGTGTCCTCAATGCAGGGGTTCGGGCAGGACAGTAGTTTCTAATGGTTTTTTTCAACTTGCCCAAACTTGCCCGCGTTGCGCCGGTGAAGGTTCAATTATCGCTTCTGCCTGCCCGCAATGCCGCGGTGAAGGCAGGGTAAAAGAAACTAAAAAAATTAAGGTTAAAATTCCTCCCGGCGTGGATAATTCATCGCAACTGCGCGTTCGTCAGGAAGGCGAAGCAGGAACAAGTAGCCGCGGAGATCTTTATGTGATTATTGAGGTAAAACCGCATGATATTTTTGAACGCCACCATAACGATATTATTACATCCATAAATATTAGTTTAACCAAAGCTGTTTTAGGCGGCGAGGTTGAAGTTCCTTCTTTAGAAGGCCGAATAACTATGAAAATCCCTCCGGGTACGCAAGCGGATAAAATTTTCCGTTTAAAAGGCAAGGGGATACCTGATTTGCATTCCCGGGATTTTGGAGATGAATTAGTCAGGGTTAATATAGAGATTCCGGCAAAACTTTCAGCTCAACAAAGGCAATTAATGGAAGAGTTTGCCCGCGCCAGCGGCGAGGTTATTGGTTCTAAAATATCTAGGTAAGGTAAAGGTAAAGAAAAGCTGGTTGCTGATGGCTGACAGCTGAGAAGAGGACAAAATGCCAACATATGAATATGAGTGTTTAAGTTGTAAACATAAATTTGATATCTTGCAATCAATAACAGCAAAACCGATTACCAAATGCCCACGCTGCGGCAAAAAAGTAAAGAAACTGATCAGCAGCACAGGCGGTTTTATTTTTAAGGGTTCTGGTTTTTACGCCACAGATTACAAAAAATCCAGCAAATCTTCCCATCATTCAGAGCAAAGTGGTTGTTCAAAATCAAAAGCAGGCTGCCATAATTGCCCGCACCACAGCTAAACGGAAAATAATCGTTGATAAGATATTGGATTCCTGTGGTATTTGTGGTATTATATTTATTCTACGCTTGGTAAATTGTATGCCTGAAATTAATATGCGGATCAGCTAATTAAATTAGATATGACAAAAATTCGTCCGTTTAAAGCAGTTATTTTTAATCAGAATAAGGTTAAGGATTATTCTCTAGTAGTCTGCCCGCCTTATGACGTGATCTCGCCTGCTGGCCAGCAAGCTTACCATCAGCGTTCAATTTATAATTTTTTACATATTCTTTTAGCTAAAGACATTGCCGGTGAAGATAAATACTCTAAAGCTGGTGAGACTTTTCGTGGTTGGCTGAAAGCAGATATTTTAGTTCAGGAAAATAACCCGGCGCTATATTTTTACAGCCAGCAGTATATTATTCGCGGAGAAAAAAGGACGCGGCTGGGTTTTATTTCTTTGCTTAAGCTTGGTGATAAGAAAGAATCGGTAGTCTTCGGCCATGAGCACACGCACACGGAAGCAAAAGAGGATAGGTTAAAGCTGATCAAACAGGTTAAAGCTAACCTTAGCCCGATATTTGTTATCTTTCTGGATAAAAAACGCATTATTCAGCGGATTTTTCAGAAAAACATTTCTCAAGATGCCCCTTTCATTCAAGTTACCGATGATGAAAAAACCGTGCATAAATTATGGCGCCTGGACCAACCGGAAATTATTGAAAGCGTGGTTTCCAGCATGGATAGTGAAAACATGTTTATCGCTGACGGCCATCATCGTTATGAAGTAGCCTGCGCTTACCGTGACCTGATGCGCGAAAAATTAGGGGATAAATTTACCGGTAAAGAAGATTTTAATTATTGCCTCTCCTATTTTACTAATACTGATCCGCGGGGATTAAGCATTTTACCTATTCATCGTTTGCTTAAATTAACCAATCAACTTGATCTAAACGAATTCCGGCTTAAGCTTAAAGAGCATTTCGATATTCTGGAAGTAAAAGAAAATAAACGTTTCTTTTTCTTGATGGAGAAAGCCGGTTTTAATGAACATCTTATCGGGATGTATAAAGATAAGCGTTTTTGGCTCCTGCGGCTTAAAAATGTGCAGATATTGGATCAGTTAATTTCCGATAAGCCGAAAGAATACCGCGCGCTTGATGTTTCTATCCTGAATTATCTTGTTTTTAAGAAAGCTCTGGGCCTTGATCTTGATCATCTGCCGGATATCAAATATAGCCCCGAGGCCAATGAATTGATTAACGCTGTGGATGAGGACAGCAAGAAAATCGCTTTTTTTCTTAATCCTGTGAAAATGGAACAAATTATCGTTGTCGCTTTAAACGGCAATAAGATGCCGCCAAAATCCACTTATTTTTATCCGAAAGTGCTCTCCGGTTTGGTGATCAATAAACTTTCAACTTAAAGGTAAAAATGTCTTTATTCGGCAAGCCTAAATACACAACCGTAAGATTAAAGAAAAAAGAAATTCCTAACGGCCTTTGGACAAAATGCGAGAGCTGTTCTGAGACTCTATATAATAAGACTTTAGAGGAGAATGCCAAGGTTTGCCCTAAATGCAATTATCATTTTATCCTTACCGCCTGGGAGCGCCTGAATGTTTTGCTGGATAAAGATACTTTTCAGGAGATGGATAAGGATATGATATCCGTTGATCCGTTGGATTTTAAGGGCCCAAAAACTTATAAGCAAAAACTTCTACAAGACCAGGAAGCTACTGGCTTGAAAGATGCCGTGCTTTCAGGTTTTTGTAAGATTGAAGGTAAAGACGCGGTAATCGCGGTTACGGATTCAAGGTTTATTATGGGCTCAATGGGTTCTGTGGTCGGTGAAAAGATCACCCGCGCCATTGAAAGCGCGACCAAAAGCAAATTACCGATGATCATTGTTTCCGGTTCCGGCGGCGGAGCGAGGATGTACGAAGGGATGTACAGCCTGATGCAAATGACTAAAACCTGCGCGGCTCTTGCTTACCACCGCAAAGCGAAGCTTGCATATATTTCTGTTTTGACCAATCCTACGATGGCCGGGGTAATGGCTTCTTTCGCCGGCGTGGGCGATATTACGATTGCCGAGCCGAAAGCTTTAATCGGTTTTACCGGCCCCAGGGTTATAGAGCAGACGATCCGGCAAAAATTGCCCGCGGGATTCCAACGTTCGGAATTTTTGATCGAGCACGGTTTGATCGATATGATCGTGCACCGTAAAAATATGAAAGCTGTTTTAAGGCAGTTAATCGATTATCTATCTTGATTTTGTATATCATATTAAGGTTTCTGCGGAGATAATTATAGAGGAGTAAGGTTAATGGCGCAGGTGAGTTTAAGAAATGTTTGTAAAGTTTTTCCCGGTAATCTTAAAGCCGTGGATAACATAAATTTTGGTATTGAGAATAAAGAGTTTATGGTGTTGGTTGGGCCGTCCGGTTGCGGAAAATCCACAACCTTAAGGATGATTGCCGGCCTAGAAGAAATCAGCAGCGGCCAGATCTATATCGGAGATAAACTGGTAAATAATGTCCCGGCTAAAGACCGCGATATCGCCATGGTTTTCCAGAATTACGCTCTTTATCCGCATATGACCGTTTTTGAAAATATGTCTTTCGGTTTAAAGTTAAGGCATATTCCTAAAAATGAAATTATTCAACGCGTTGGCGAAGCCGCTGATATTCTTGGTATTAAGAGGCTTTTTAACCGTAAACCGGGCGAACTTTCCGGAGGTGAAAGGCAGCGTGTAGCCGTTGGCCGGGCAATTGTGCGCAAGCCGATGGTTTTTTTATTTGACGAGCCCTTAAGCAATCTTGATGCCAAAATGCGCGTGCAAATGCGCACGGAAATCCATAAATTGCACATCCGCCTTCAGACAACGATTATTTACGTTACCCATGACCAGGTGGAAGCGATGACCATGGGCGACCGGATCGCCGTAATGAAAGACGGCATTTTACAGCAATTAGCCGACCCAATCGATGTTTATGACCATCCGAAAAATAAATTTGTCGCCGGTTTCATTGGTTCGCCTCCGATGAACTTTATGCTCGGCCGCATCGTTAAAAAAGAAGGCCGGCTTTATTTTGAGGAAGGTAAAATTGCGGTTAAATTGGTTGAAGAGATGTATAAAAAAATGGCCGCTTATTTGGGCAAAGAGGTATTTTTTGGTATCCGTAGCGAGGATATCTATGATAAATTATTCGTATCGGAAGTCCCTCCGGAGAATATTATCCGCGTAAACTGTGAAGTCGTAGAGCCGATGGGTTCGGAAGTTTACCTTTATTTGAATACGGGCAGGCATACTTTTATCGCCCGCGTGGGAGCTCATGACCGCCCAAAGATTAATCAGGATATGGATGTTGTTTTTGATATGAGCAAAGCCCATTTCTTCGATACGCAAACAGAAGATACCATTCTTTAAGCTTTTAACTTTCGGCGTAGTTTTCGGCTGGAGATAATATGCGTCGATTTCTGACAAAAACCTTATTCGTTTTTATCGCGCTTTCCTGCGGCATGCTTTATACTGTAGGCCGCGTTTTTGGCGAATATCCCCAATATATTATCTTTACGGCAATCCTGATTATCCTTGATTTTTTCGTGCTTTCTATTTTTATGCACACAAATTCTGAAAAAGGTTATTATCAGGATTTTAAGATTGAAGAGTTAAAAGAACAGCTGAATATCCTGAATTCCGAGAATAGCGGAGAACAAAGGACAAATTCCGCAATCCTGGCGAAAACCTCGCGTTATAACAGTTTAAAATTAATTATCGAAAAACTAAATCACGACCTTAAACTTGAGGCGGTAACCGATTGCTTGGCGGATACCGCCTTTTCTTTAATTGCCAATAATCATGGCACTTGCCAAGTATTCTTAGTTGATGAAGATAACCAGAAACTGAGCTTAGTTAAATCGCGTAAGGAAAATAAAGAATTGGTAATCAAGACTAAAGAGGGCGATGTTTTTGATAATTGGGTGATGCGCCATTCGAATCCGTTGATTATCGAGGATATCCGAAAAGACTTCCGTTTTGACCTGGATAAAATTAAATCCCAGGATGTGCGTATGTTTTCTTCTTTAGTCAGCGTGCCGTTGATCACTAACAATTCCGTGATCGGATTACTGCGTTTGGATTATCAGAAAGCGGGTTATTTCTCTCAAGATGATTTGCGCTTTCTTTCTCTTTTGGCCGATTTAGGAGCGGTGGCCATAGAAAATAGCCAGTTCTTCGGACGCACGCAGGATTTAGCTATTCATGACGATTTGACAGGGCTTTTTACTAAAAGTTATTTTGCTGAACGCTTGAAAGAAGAAAGTAAACGCCGGCTGCGCATGAATTCCTACCTGTCCATTTTAATGATCGATATCGATTTTTTTAAACAATATAACGATAAATTCGGCCATACTGCCGGAGATATCGTGCTTAAGAAAATCAGCAGCCTGATGAGTGAATTTCTACACGCATACAAACCTTTATTAAGCCGTTTTGGCGGTGAGGAGTTTTTGGTGCTTTTGCCGGAGATGGATAAAGCAGAAGCTTTTTCTTTGGCCCAGCGCCTGCGCCAAAGGATAGGCCAGGAGAAGATAATTTTACGCCGGCAGGATACTTTTGTCACCGTTTCTGTCGGCTTAGCAAGCGCGCCGCAGGACACGATAGACGATGATGGGCTTATCCAGCTGGCCGATAAAGCGATGTATATGGCTAAACAAAAAGGACGTAACCAGGTATGCTCTATTTAATTTTATTTATCTTAATTTCTATTTTTTTCTTTTCATTTTTGCAAAATACTTTGCAGCGGAAGTTTTCGCGCCGGCAAGCGGAGATTTTAAGCCTGAAGGCGAGGAAAGCGCAGTTAACTAAGAATAACCAGTCGCTTAAGGATGATAACGTTAATTACCAGAAGAAATTTGAGGATACTGTCGCGCTTTACGATTTAACCAAAGATATCTGTAAAACACTTGATCAAACAAAAATATTTAAAATATTCAAGGAGAGCCTGGATGATCACACATCGGTTAAAGACTGCCACTTTATCAGAACTGATGAACTGGATGAAGGCAAATATAAAGATTTTACGTTAATTCCTTTAGAGCCTGTGCATAACCGGCCGATCGGTTATTTGGCGGCCAGGCAGATTAGCCCGGAAGATAAGGATAAATTTTCGATTCTGGCGCAACAATTCATCGTTGGTATCCGCAGGGCGCTTTTATATCAAAAAGTCCAAGAGTTAACAATCACGGATTCACTTACCCAGGTATATAATCGCAGGTATTTTTTAGAGCGTTTTAATGAGGAGCTTGAGCGTTCCAAAAAAAATAAATTGAACCTGGCGTTTCTTATGCTTGATGTGGATAATTTCAAGAAATACAATGACCGTTACGGGCATTTGGTGGGGGACGCGATATTAAAGCAAGTAGCCAAGATCCTTCGTGATACTGTCAGGCAGATTGATTTTATTGGACGTTATGGTGGTGAGGAAATTTCCATTGTTCTAACTGAAACCGCCGGCCAGCAAGCGGGTTTTGTCGCTGAACGTATCCGCCGGGCGATTAACGAATCGCGTTTTCAGGTCTATGACGAGGATCTTAGCGTGACAGTGAGTATTGGAATCTCGGTTTTTAAGGCGAGTTCGCTTAAAGTTATCCAGCTGATCGAGATGGCAGATTTTGCTCTTTATCAGGCTAAAAAATCCGGAAAAAATAAAGTTTGCTTTTATGATGGTAAGTAACTGTCAGCCAAGTGTTTTAAACTCCTGATCACGCCATTATCTCTTAAAAAAATACCCGATTAAATTTAAGATTTATTCTTGTAAAATACCGGTTTTTAATATAGAATACCTCACAATGAACAATAAATTTATCATCGCGATTGATCTTGGCGGCACAAAGATAAAAGCAAGCTTGTTTAATTTTCGCCTTCAGAGTAAGGCGGAAAAGATTTTTACTACTAATAAATTTAAGGATAAGCGGGTACTGATCCAGGGAATTGTCGATATCATAGACGGCTTGATCGAAGAAAACGGCTTAAGTAAGAAAAATATTTTAGGAGTAGGTTTGGGCATGCCCGGACCGGTTGATAGCGAAAAGGGAAAAGTATATTTTCTTCCCAACATTTGCGGATGGAAAAATGTTTTTCTTTCGCGTATTTTAAAAAATAAACTTAAGCTTTCGGTATTCTTAGATAATGACGCCAAATTAATGGCTTTAGCCGAATATAATTTTGGCAGTGCAAAATTTTCCAAGAATGCTCTATGCATAACTTTGGGCACGGGAGTTGGCGGAGGATTGATTTTAAATGGACGGTTATACCGCGGACAGGACAATGCCGCCGGTGAAATCGGGCATTTACCGATTAATCTTTCCGGGCCGATTTGCGCCTGTGGTAGCAAGGCTTGCCTGGAAACTTACGTGGGCAATAAACGAATACTGGCTCTTGCCAAAACAGTTTTTCAACGCGATATTTCTTTAGAGGAATTAAGCCAAAAAGCTCGCCAAGGTGATCACAAAGCAATCAGCGTTTGGGAAAAAATAGGCGAATGCCTGGGTGTCGCTTTAAGCGCGGCAGTCAATTTGTTGAATTTAGATTGTGTTGTAATTGGCGGGGGAGTAGCGCAAGCCGGAGTTGTTTTGTTTAAAGAGATTAAAAAAACAGTTTACGCTCGTTCTATGCTCGTGCAAGGCAAAAGAGTAAAAATTTTAAAAGCCGGCCTGGGTAACCGGGCAGGAGCTATCGGAGCGGGGATCTTAGTCAAGGAGAGATTAGGGATATGAAAATTTTTATTGATACAGCCAATATAAAAGAGATTAAAGAAGCCGCAAGTTTGGGTTTGATTGACGGTGTGACTACTAATCCCAGCCTTGTGGCTAAAGAAGGCCGTTTGCCTGAAGAATTGCTAAAAGAAATTTGTTCATTAGTTACGGGGCCGGTAAGTGCCGAAGTAATCAGTTTAGATACTGAAGGCATGCTAAAAGAAGCCAGGCAGTGGGTTAAGGTTGCCAATAATATCGTAGTTAAGATACCTTTGACAAAGGATGGGCTTAAGGCTGTGCGGATTTTGTCTCAAGAAGGTATTAAAACTAACGTCACTCTTTGTTTTTCCGCCTCACAAGCGTTACTAACCGCTAAAGCCGGAGCCAGTTACGTTTCTCCTTTTATCGGCAGGCTGGATGATATCAGCCAGACAGGCATGGATTTAATCCGGGATATCAAAACAATATTTTCAAATTATAATTTTAAAACGCAGATTATCGTAGCCAGCGTGAGAAATCCTATGCACGTAGTTAATGCCGCGCTGCTTGGTGCCGATATCGCGACGATCCCTTTTAAGGTAATTGAACAATTAATCAAACATCCTCTTACGGATATCGGAATCAGTAAGTTCCTGGAGGATTACAAACGAATCCCCAAAGAATAATTATGTATTTTGGAATAAATAAACGTATTTTTTTAATTTCCTGCCTGTTGGTTTTATCCGGTTGGTCTTTGCTTTACGCTGAAGATGCCAGGAAATTGCCGATTATTATTAATGGAGATAACGTGGAGTATTCGGCGGATAGCCGTTCGGTAGTGGCCAGCGGTAAAGTTGAAGTAATCTACAAAGAATCAAAACTCACCTGCAATAAACTTACCGTGAATATGGAGACTAAAGACGCTGTGGCTGAAGGCAATGCCAGGTTGGATGATAAAAACGGCGTGATTGAAGGCGAAAAGCTGATCTATAATTTTCAAAATAAGACCGGAACAATTTTGAACGCGGATTTCAGGGTGAATCCGTATTTTGGTAAAGCCAAAAAAGTGGAAATGATCAATCAAAATGAATATAGCATGAAAAAAGGGTATTTTACCACTTGTTCTTTGGACCATCCGCATTACCGAATTAATTCTAAAAAAATCGGGATGTTCCCCGGAGATAAAGTTCAATCCCAGTCCAGCACAATTTACCTCGGCAGTGTGCCCTTGCTTTATCTTCCCAGATTTAATTATAGTATGCAGGAGGCGCTGATGCATATGCAGGTCGAACCCGGTAAAAGTAAAGATTGGGGGGCGTATCTGCTTTCTAACTGGAGGTATAACCTTAACAAAAAATTAAATGTAAGGATGTATTTGGATTACCGTAATAAATTAGGCCTGGCCAGTGGTTTTAACGTTCACTATGATTCGATTGTCGGTAAGGGCGATTATAAATTTTATTATACTAATGAAAAGCCTGATGATGTAACAAGCGGAGACCCTTCGGAGTATCAGCGTTATTTTATGCGCTTACGCCATAAATGGAATATTGATGAACGCACAAATTTTACCGCGGAATTTCTTAAGATCACAGATCAAAGAAGAAAATACGACTTGGATCGTAATTTCTTAAAGGATTATTTTTTCCGTGAATACGAGAAAGACGCTGAACCTTTAAGTTACGCGTTGTTCCACCATGTTTTTAATTTCTCTAGCATCGATATTTTACTGCAGAAGCGCACCAACCACTGGTTTGACCAGGTGGAAAAAATGCCGGAGGTTAATTATAACCTGCCGAGTATGCAACTGGGCGAAAGCCCCTTGTATTTTGAAAATTCCACTCAAGTGGGAAATTATAATAAGAGAGAAACCACTATCCCTAAAGTTACCCTGATGCGCATGGATACCACGAATAAAGTTTCAATGCCGATGAAGGTTTCTATTTTTCAGTTAAAACCTTTTGTCGCCAGCCGTCAGACATTCTACGATACGGGTTCAGCCGGACAGTCTGGCATTGTGCGCACTATTTTTTACGGTGGTATTGACGCCAGCACGAAGTTTTACCGTATTTATAACACTAAAACAAATTTTCTTGGCATGGATATTAACGGATTACGCCATATTATCACTCCCAGTGTGGGCTATTTATATACGCATCAGCCGACAATACCGGGATATAAACTCAGGCAAATTGACAGCGTTGATTCAATTACCCGCGGCAATACGGCTACGCTGACATTAATTAATAAATTACAAACCAAACGTAAGGGCGTTTCAGTGGATTTTGTGGATTTTCAGGTATCCAGCGATTACGTGATTAAACCAAAATCCGGTTCCAACACTGATGCTTACGGCACTGTTTTTTACGAAAATGATATTTTAAGAAATACGGGCCAAAGATTGCACAGCGATTATTCGGATATCCTCTTTAAATTAAAAATCCTGCCTTATTCCTGGATGCGCATAGAAAGTGAAGCTACCTATGAGCATTCTGACCACGATAACGTAAATTATAATACTTTTTCCCTGGCTAATTATGATTTGATCTTTGATATTGATAAAAACAGGTCATTTAGTGTTGGTCAGCGTTATGAGCGGAAAGGTAAAAACGAGGTTACCGCTGGTTTTCACTGGAAGCTTTCTCCAAAATGGAGATTTTCTGTTTATGAAAGGTATAACTTTAAGCAAACTTCAACTCTTGACCGCGGCCTTTCAGAACAGGAATATACTTTAACGCGCGATTTACACTGTTGGGAGATGGATTTAACCTGGAACTCCAAGAAAGGCCAGGGTTCGGGCATCTATTTTACTTTCCGGCTTAAGGCATTTCCGGGAAGCGAATTCGGGTTTAATCAGACCATTAGCGAAAGTAAATCCGGCGCGCAGTAACAATTTATAGAATTATTGGAGGATTGATGAATATTTCGATTATCGGTTCCGGCTATGTTGGTTTAGTTACCGGCGTTTGCCTTGCGGAATTAGGCAATAAAGTTATTTGCGCTGATAGTGATGCCAAAAAGATAAAGGGCTTGAAAAAAAATATCGTGCCGATATACGAGCCAGGCCTTGAGGAGCTGATCGCTTCAAACGTAAAAAATAAAAGATTGAAATTTACCAGCAGTATCAAAGAAGCAGTTTTAAAAAGCGAGGTTATTTTTATCGCCGTAGGCACGCCTTCTTTAGAAAACGGTGAAGCTGACCTTACGGGTATCGAAAATGTCGCACAGAATATCGCAAAATATATGGATGGATACCGCTTGATTGTGGAAAAATCCACTGTGCCTGTTGAGACCTGTTTCTGGATCAAGAAAACAATTGCCGCTAATTTAAAAAATAAATATAAATTTGACGTTGTTTCTAATCCGGAATTTCTGAAGGAAGGTTCTGCGATCAATGATTTTAATTATCCCGACCGGATTATCGTCGGTTTAGAATCCATAAAAGCCAGAGAGATGATTACCAGTATTTATAAGCCGTTGAATAAGCCGATTTTGATCACCAATATAAAATCCGCCGAGCTGATTAAGCACGCTTCGAACGCTTTTCTCGCCACAAAGATCTCATTTATTAACGCTGTTTCGCAGCTCTGCGATAAAGTAGGCGCTGACGTTACGGAAGTTGCCCGGGGCATGGGATTGGATAACCGTATCGGTAAATATTTTCTGCATGCCGGATTAGGTTATGGCGGCTCATGTTTTCCTAAAGATTTGGACGCTTTTATTAATATCGCCGATAAACTCGGCGTGGATTTTAAGCTGCTTAAAGCAGTCAGGCAAACAAATATTCAGCAACTGGAATTTTTCCTGAAAAAGGTAAAAAATTCTCTTTGGATGGTTAAGAGTAAAACTATCGGAGTATTGGGGCTTTCTTTTAAACCAAACACTGATGATTTAAGAAACGCGCCCGCGATATACCTTATTCGGGCTTTAGAAAAAGAAGGCGCTAAAATTAAAGCCTATGATCCAAAAGCTATGGCTAAAGCAAAGCCGTTATTAAAGAATGTTGTTTTCTGTAAAGACGCTTACAGCGCTTGCCGAGGCGTTGATTGTTTAATTATTGCCACGGAATGGAATGAGTTTAAGGAGCTGGATTTTGTTAAGGTTAAGAAATTATTGCGCCGGCCGCTAATTATTGACGGAAGAAATATTTATGACCCAGCAGCTTTGCAGGCTCTGGGATTTACTTATTTAGGAGTGGGAAAAAATGGCTGATCATTTCTTTGAACTAACGAAGAAAATTAAGAACAAAAGCCTGCGTATTTGCGTTGTGGGTTTAGGTTACGTGGGGCTGCCTTTAGCGCTGGAATTTGCCAGGAGATCCATTTTTGTCACGGGTATTGAAATAGACAAAGACAGGCTTAATGCTATCGCTAAACATGGTAAATCCTATATTAGCGATATAAGCGATAAACAGGTTAAAGATTATATCGCGCGCGGCCATTTTAAAGTTTCCGGAAGTTTTGAGGTAGTTAAAGAAGCTGATGTGATTCTGGTTTGCGTGCCGACGCCTCTTAAGGGAAAATACCTGCCGGATATTTCGTTTATTAAAAACGCGTTTAACTCCGTGGCTTCATTTTTAAAAAAAGGAAGCCTGGTGATTCTGGAAAGCACGACTTATCCGGGGACGACGGAAGAGGAGATTGAACCGATTTTTTCCCGGCGCGGCCTAAAACATGGCAGGGATTATTATCTTGCGTTTTCTCCGGAAAGAATAGACCCGGGTAATAAACAATACCCCGTGCAAAAGATACCTAAAGTTGTCGGCGGATTAAATTTACAAGCGACAAAATTAACCGCTCTTGTTTACGGGTTGATTATTAAAAAAATCGTCCCTGTCTCGAGCGCGCGCACCGCTGAAACCGTAAAGTTGCTGGAAAATACTTTTCGCTTGATTAATATCGGTTTAATTGATGAATTGGCGATGATGGCGCATAAAATGGATATTGATATCTGGGAAGTGGTGCAAGCCGCTTCGACAAAACCTTTTGGTTTTATGCCATTTTTTCCCGGCCCGGGTGTGGGCGGCCACTGTATTCCTAAAGACCCTTTATATTTACACTGGAAAGCTAAAAGTTTCGGTTTTTATTCTCATTTTATAAAATTGGCTTCCGATGTGATTAGCCGTATGCCTGAATACGTTGTGCGCAGGCTGAAAGAAGCTCTGGCAGGATCAGGCAAAAAGCTTTCCGGGGCAAAAGTGCTTGTGGTTGGTGTTACTTATAAAAAAGACGTTAAAGATTTACGTAAGTCTCCGGGTATTGACGTAATTAACAGCCTTAAGAAACACGGCGCGCTTGTTTCCTATACTGATCCGCTGATTCCTTTTTTAAAGATTAAAGATATCAATCTAAAATCCGTGGCATTAAGGGAAAACAATATTAGGAAATTTGACTGTTTGCTTATTGCCGCTGACCATTCAGCTGTGAATTACGTTTATTTGCTTAAACACGCTAAATTAATTTTTGATTCGCGTAATGTTTATAAGGGAAAGAATCAAGGAAAGGTAATTCGATTATGAGCAAATTTTTAGTTACCGGCGGCGCTGGATTCATCGGTTCGCATATTGTTGAGAGATTGCTCAAAGGGCGTAATTATGTGCGCGTGTTGGATAATTTTTCAAGCGGAAAGTTAGAGAACTTGAAACCTTTTATTAAACGCATTGATTTGATAAAAGGAGATATCACTAACGCTAAAACCTGTCTTAAAGCAGCTTGCGGGATGGATTTTATCCTGCATCAGGCGGCTTTACGCAGTGTGCCTAAATCAATGAGTGTGCCTGGCGACTATAACCGCGTGAATATTGACGGGACGCTGAATATGCTTCAAGCCGCGCGTGCCTGTAAAATAAAACGTTTTGTTTTAGCGTCTTCAAGTTCGGTTTACGGAATGGTGGAGAAGTTCCCCGAGGATGAAAATTTTTTACCCGGCCCGGTTTCTCCCTATGCTTTAAGTAAATTGACCGGCGAGCATTATTGCCGGATTTTTGCCGAGCATTTTGGGGTGCCGGCAATTGCTTTGCGCTATTTTAATGTTTTTGGGCCGCGCCAGTCGTTGGATGATGAATACGCGGTGGTGATTCCAAAATTTATCAATTGTTTGCTTAAAGATCAGCCGTTGCCTATTTATGGAAACGGTAGGCAGTCGCGCGATTTTACTTTTATTAGTAATGTGGTGGACGCGAATTTGCTGGCGGCCCGAAGCCCTTTAAAATTCGGAGTTTTTAACGTTGCTTCCGGTAAGGACTATACGATTTTATCTTTGATTAAACATCTTAGTTTAATATTAGGCAAACAGCCGAAAAAATCATTTTTACCTAAACGGGCGGGGGATGTATTAAAATCCCTGGCAAATTTGCGGCATTCACGAAGCGCGCTTGGTTATCATCCGAGGTTCGATTTCATTAAGGGCTTGAAAATTACCGTGGATTTTTGGAAAAAGCATGTTTAAAAAAACAGTTTTGATTACCGGCGGCGCCGGATTTATCGGTTCGCATTTATCGCAAAAATTACTGGGGCTTAAGTATCAGGTAATTTGCGTGGACAATTTTATTACCGGTAACTTGGATAATATTAAGCCTTTGCTTAAGGATAATAATTTTCGTTTGGTTGTGCATAATGTATCCAATCCTATTGAAGTTGCCGGAAAAGTGGATTTTGTCCTGCATTGCGCGTCTTTAGCTTCCCCGATTGACTATCTCGATTTTCCTATTCAGACGCTAAAAGTCGGTTCATTAGGCACACATAATGCTTTGGGGTTAGCTAAAAAGAAAAAAGCGGCTTTTATGTTATTTTCGACTTCGGAGGTTTATGGTGATCCTCTTATGCATCCCCAGAAAGAAAGTTATTGGGGCAATGTTAATCCGGTTGGTTTAAGGGGCTGTTATGATGAATCTAAACGTTTTGCTGAAGCCCTGACTATGGCTTACCATAGAGTGCATAAGTTAGACACAAAAATAATCCGTATCTTTAATACTTATGGCCCGCGCATGAGGCATCGCGACGGCAGGGTAGTGCCTAATTTTATTGACCAGGCTTTGCATAATAAACCGATTACTGTTTACGGTAAAGGAAAACAGACCAGAAGTTTCTGCTATGTTGATGATCTTACGGAAGGTATCTTTCGTTTGATGTTTGTTAAAGCAGTTGAACCGGTTAACTTGGGTAATCCGGGTGAATTTACGATTATGCAGTTAGCTAAACTGGTAATCAAGCTTACCGGTTCCAGAAGCCGGATTATATTTAAAGAACTTCCCTGTGACGACCCAAAACAGCGTAAGCCGGATATCAGCCGCGCCAAAAAGCTGCTTGACTGGGCCCCCCAAATTAACTTAGAAGAAGGCTTGAAAAGGACAATCGCCTGGTTTAAGGTTTAATAAAAGGAAAGCCCTTTCCTTGACAAGCTGTCAGGCCATATGTTATACTTTCCCTTATTTAGTTAAACAAAGGAGAATTATATGCTTTTGGATATTTTAAGGCAGTTTAAATGGTTGGATGTTGTTATCGTAATCCTTTTTATCAGAATATGTTATGTCGCTTTAAAAAACGGGTTTTCCTCGGAACTTTTTAAATTTCTGGGAACACTTTCAGCAATATATATCGCGTTTCATTATTATACGATTCTATCGGATATGCTTCAGAAGCATACCCGGTTAAATGGTATGCCGTTAGATTTTATTGATTTTTTTATTTTTATCATTTTGGTTCTAATTGGTTATTTTATCTTTGTGGTTTTACGTATATTTTTATTCCGTTTTATGCAGTTAGAGGCTGTTTCAGCTCTGAATAAATGGGGCGGCCTTTGCCTGGGAGTAATGCGTGCTTTTTTTCTTATTGGCCTGTTAAGTTTTATTTTGGTGATCTCCAGCACCGTATATTTGGGCCAAAGCGTAAAGAGCTCCTATCTGGGAAAGCGTTCTTTTTCGATTGCCCCAAATACCTATAGATGGCTTTGGAATAACTTATTTTCTAAATTTAGCAGTGGTGAAAAAATTAATCAAAATATTGTAGAAGTTGAAAATATTTTCAAAGAATGAAACTCATAGATTTATACCGTCAGATTATCAAATGTGGCGCTCAAGCCGATCCGCGCAAGAATAAATTCCTGATTAAAAGTTATCCGGATTCACAGTTGCTTTATGGCGCACAAAATACGCAAGTGCGCAAGATTATGGTCGGTATCGATATTGAGGTAGCTGATCTTCTGCTTGCTGACCGGATTAGGTCTCAAGAAGGCCTGGATCTGGTTTTAGGGCATCATCCTGAAGGTGCGGCCTATACAGGTTTGCATGAGGTAATGCGCCTGCAGGTTGATCTCTTGGCTCAAGCCGGAGTAAACAGGAAGTCGGCGGAACAACTTTTGGATAAACGTATGCAGGAGGTAGAACGCCGCGTTTTAGGCCAAAATCATACCCGGCCGATTGATGCCGCGAAATTATTAAAATTGCCCTATATCAATGCGCATACACCGGCGGATAATCAGGTCTACAGGTTTTTAGAAAAATTATTTTTGAAAGCTAAACCAAAAAAGTTAACTGATGCCATTGATTTATTAATGCGCGTACCGGAATATAAGATTGCCGCTAAATTTAATGCCGGGCCGAAAGTTATTTTGGGTTCGTTAAACCGTCCGGTTGGCAAAGTGTATTTTGAAATGACTGGCGGCACAGAAGGCCCAAAAGAGGTATTTGATAAACTTTATAAGGCCGGTGTGCGGACTCTGGTTTCTATGCATCTAAGCGAGGAGCATCTCAAAAAGGCAATTGAGGCTAATCTTAACGTGGTTATCGCCGGGCATATTTCTTCCGACACACTCGGGCTTAATCTGCTTCTGGATAAGCTTGAGGCTAGATTTAAAGAGAATTTCCAAATCATCAACTGTTCAGGTTTTACCCGCATAAAAAGAAAATAAAATATGTCAGGCCGCATCCCAGAAAATATCCTCGAAGATATTTTGAGCCGTACGGATATCGTAGAGGTGATTTCATCCTATTTGCCGCTTAAAAAAGCCGGCAGGAATTTTAAGACAAACTGTCCTTTCCACCATGAGAAGACGGCTTCTTTTGTTGTGTCTCCGGAAAAACAAATTTATCATTGTTTTGGATGTTCGGAATCCGGAAATGTTTTTAAGTTTTTGATGCGCCATGAACGAATGGAGTTTCCCGAAGCAGTGGAAATGCTTGCGAAAAGATTAGGCGTAATTATACCGGAAACGCAAAAACACTCTAAAGAGCCATCAAGTTCTACGCTAATTTATAGTAAAATTAATGATCTGGCGGTAAGTTTTTATGAGTCGAATTTAGCGCAAACACCCGCGGCTATCGAATACTTGCATCGCCGGCAGATTAAACCTCAGACAATTAAAGAGTTTAGGTTAGGGTATGCAGCGAGCGGCTGGGATGGCTTGATCAATTTCTTAAGGTTAAAATTAATCGGCCTTGATTTGATTGAAAAATCCGGGTTGGCTTTGGCAAAAGAGCGTGGCGGTTATTATGATCGTTTCCGCAACCGTATAATTTTTCCGGTATTTGACGTGCGTTCCCGGGCTTTGGGTTTCGGCGCCAGAGTAATGGACCAGAGCCTGCCGAAATATGTAAATTCACCTGAAACGCCGATTTACACTAAGGGCAGGAATCTTTACGGGCTTAATTTATCGAAAGATTATATCCGGCAATCCGATTCAGCGGTTATCGTCGAAGGTTACCTGGATTTTATTATTCCTTATCAGGAAGGGGTAAAAAATATTGTCGCTTCCTGCGGTACTGCGTTGGCATTGGAACAAATCCGCCTGCTTAAGCGTTATACGCATAATGTTGTGATGATTTATGACGGTGATGCCGCCGGAGAATTGGCTACTTTAAGGAACTTGGATATACTGATTGAAGAAGGAATGAACGTAAAGATAGTCAGCCTGCCGGTTGGTTTTGACCCGGACCTTTTAGTAAGAAAATTCGGGGTGGCTAAATTAAAAAGTCTGATTGCCCAGGCAAGTAACCTTTTTGATTATAAATTCGGCATTTTAAAAACCCGTCACGGTATTATTGATGCTAACGCTAAAAGCCTGATTGCCGCGGAAATGCTTTCTACGATTAATAAATTTCAGAATGCGATTATCCGCAGCGAATATATCCGGCATCTTTCAGAAGGTTTAAAAGTGCAGGAATCTTATTTGCTTGAGGAATTAAAGAAAATTAAGCCTTTGGATAAACATTTTAGCTTAAACCTACAGGAGAAAAAGAAGAAACTGGCAATAAATCCGGCAGAAAAATTATTGATTAAATTTATGCTTGAGGAAAAGAATGTCATCGAGCGTATCCGCTTGGAGTTGGCGCCGACGGATTTTCAGGATGAGCGTACTTCTAAAATTGTCGCTTTGATCTATGATTTGATTACGCAAGGCAAAACAGTCAGCCCGAATATACTGATGAACTATTTTGATGAAGATGCCGCCGCAGAGTTGCTTTGTGAATCGGCATTTATGCCGGATTTAAACCTTCAGGAAAGAGATAAAGCTGTTAGCGATTGTATCCAGCGTTTAAAACGTGACCGTCTTAAATCAAAAAGGCAGAATCTGCATACCCAAATTAAAAACGCGCAGGCTGCCGGTGACCAACAAGCGTTAGATAATTTAGTCAAGCAGTTTCAGGATTCCATAGAGAAAGGGTAAATTCAGATGAGTAAGCGGGAAAGTATCAATAAAGACAAGGAAATGGAAAAGTTAATCGCTTTAGGTAAACAAAAAGGGTTCTTGACTTATGATGAGGTTAATGAATTCCTACCGGAAGATCTGTCTTCTTCTGAGGCGATTGACCATTTATTTGAGTTGCTTGGCAATGAAGATATTCAGGTAGTCGAAGCCGAAGATGAAAGGCAGCAGGAGAAGCAGGCGCTTTTACAGCGCGAAGAGATGCTTAATGAGCAGCTTAAAAGTGAAGAACGTTTTATGCCTTTGGATGACCCGGTGAAGATGTATTTAAAACAAATGGGCTCAATTTCATTGCTCAGCCGGGAAAGTGAAATTGACTTGGCTAAAAAAATCGAAGAAGCTGAAGACCGGTTTAAGCGGTCAATCTTGTTGATTAAATTCGCGCGCAACGAAATTATGAAAGTAGGCCAGGAGATCATCCAGGGTAACCTGAACCTGGAAGATATGGTTAAAGAAGATATTAAGATTAATAAGAATAATGTTTTGAGCAGGTTTAAACGTATTACTTTACGTATTAAGCGTTCGCGCAGTGAAAATAACAGTATCAATCTTATGCTGCAATTGAATTTCACGACTAGCGTAATTGAAGTGGCAGTGCGTAAACTGGTTAGTTTGCTTAAGGAGTTGGAAACAATTAAGCGTTCAGGCAAGCATAACGCCAGGAAACGCGAGATATTGAAAGAACTTAATGAATCTTACTTAAAGATCAAAGAACAGATGAAAGCGGTGAAATCCGCGCATTTAAAGTTTAACCGCACCAAGAAAAAATTAGTCGAGGCAAACCTGCGGCTTGTGGTAAGTATCGCTAAAAAATATACTAATCGCGGTTTAAGCTTTCTGGACCTGATTCAGGAAGGCAATATTGGCTTGATGCGCGCGGTGGAGAAATTTGAATATAAGAGAGGATATAAATTCTCTACGTATGCTACTTGGTGGATCCGGCAGGCAATAACCCGTTCGATCGCCGATCAAGCGAGGACAATCAGGATCCCCGTGCATATGACCGAAACAATCAATAAAATTATCCGTTTCTCAAGAGTTTTCGTGCAGGAAAACGGCCGTGAGCCAACGCCTGAAGAGATTGCGCATAAAATGCGTTTTCCGCAGGATAAGATCAAGTCGATACTGAAAATCGCCCAGGAACCGATTTCTTTACAGATGCCTATCGGGGATGAAGGCGATACGCATTTTGGCGATTTTATTCAGGATAAAAAAGCTGTTTCTCCGGCTAATGAAACAGTGCGTTCTATGCTTAAGGATGAGATGAATTCAGCTTTAGGCACCCTTACTGACCGGGAGAAAAAAATCCTCGTCCTGCGTTTTGGGATTAATGACGGTTGCCCGCGTACATTAGAAGAGGTAGGTAATGTTTTTAAAGTTACCCGTGAACGCGTGCGCCAGATTGAAGCCAAGGCGCTCAAAAAACTAAGGCATCCTTCGCGTTCAAGAAAACTACGTACTTTTATGGATATGACGTTGGCGCACCAGAGGGAATACTAATTTTTAAAAAACGAATGAGTAAAACTAAGCAAAATGAATTATTAAAAAAAAATCCGCAGGATTTTTCCATTGATAATTTAGTTTATAAAAAGCTGCGCAGCGCCCAACTGCAACAAGCCGCAATTCTTAACAATATCCCCGATATTGCCTGGCTGAAAGATAAAGAGTCAAGGTTTATCGCGGTCAATGAAGCATTCGTAAAATTCTTCGGTTTAAGCGCTGAATCAATTATCGGTAAGACGGATTTTGATATTTGCCCGAAAGAGTTGGCTAAAAAATACCAGCTTGATGATCAGGAAGTTTTGCGTGCGGCTAAGCGTTTATCTTTCGAAGAACGCCTTTCGGATAAAAATGGAAATTCTATAGTTATTGAAACAATCAAAGGGCCGGTATTAAACGATGCCGGAGAGGTTATCGGCACTGCCGGGATTGCCCGGGATATTACCGAACGCAAGAAAAATGAAGAAAGGCTGCGTGAAGTGCGTTCAGAACTGGAAATCAGGGTAAAAGTGCGCACTGCTGAGCTTACCAGAAGTAATGATGATTTGCTTAAAGAAATAAAAGCCCATAAAAGTACTGAGCATAAATTACTTGAGGCTAGCCAGCATTACCGGCTTCTTTTTGACAGTAACCCTCTGCCGATGGGGGTTTATGACCTTGAAAATTTAAGATTTTTGGCGGTAAATGAAGCCGCGATTAAATATTATGGATATAGCCAGGAAGAATTCCTGCAGATGACACTTATTGACCTTTGTTTGAAAGAAGATATTCCGGCAGTCCATAAAGCGGTCAGCCAATTGACCGATGGTATTGACCGTTCTGGCGTATGGAGGCAGGTAAAAAAAGACGGTTCGGTATTTTATGCCGATATTATCTCGCATAAGATGGAGTTTCAGGGAAAACGCGCGGATTTGATCTTAGCTAATGACGTTACGGATAAACAAAAGATAGAGACTGATCTGATAAACAGTGAGCGTTTTTTAGCGAATGTTTTTTCTAGTATTCAGGATGGGATCGGTGTTTTGGACACGGAGATGAATGTTTTGCGCGTTAACCCCGTGATGAATGAATGGTTTAAATACAATAAGCCTTTGGAAGGAAAAAAATGTTTTCTTGCTTATCATAACCGGCAGGCGCCTTGCGAGGTTTGTTCTGTATTAGAAACTTTAAAGACTCATAAAGCTGCTGCCGAGATTATCCCCCGGCATAATAAGGATGGCAAGCAAATCGGTTTTTTTGAACTTTACAGCTATCCGATGTTCGATGAAAAAACTAATCAGCTTAGCGGTGTGATCGAATATGTGCGCGATATCACGGAGAAAAAATGGACGGAAGATAAAATTAAATCCGCGGAAGAACGCTACAGGATTAGTACTGAACAGACGGGCCAACTTATTTATGATTGGGATATAAATAGCGGAAAGATACTCTGGTCAGGCCCGATTAAGGATATTACCGGCTATACTTTTGAAGAGTTCGCCGGCGTGGATATCAAACGCTGGGAGGGGATGATCCATCCGGATGACCGTAAGTCGTCGGCTGATGAATTAACCGTGGCGGTTCGCGCGAAAAAATTGTTCGAAACAGAATACCGTTTTCAAAAAAAAGACGGTTCCTATATTTATATACGTGACCGCGGGACATTTCTTATCGATGCTAACGATAATCCTTATCGTATGCTTGGTTGTATGGAAGATATTTCCGGCCGCAGGTTTATAGAATCAGTTTTGCGTTTTGAGGCGGAAAGGACAAAAAAATATTTGGAAGTCGCCGGAGTAATTTTTCTATTGATTAATACTAATGGCGAAGTAACGCTAATTAACCGTAAAGGCTGCGAGGTACTCGGTTATAAGCAGGAATATGTTATCGGAAAACTTTGGGTTGATAATTTTATACCGGAAAATAACCGTAAAGCTTTAAAAAGTTTCATGCGCAAAATAATGCAGGGAGAACTGGCTGATTTCGAATATAATGAGAATCCCGTGTTAACGGCTAACGGCAAGAAAAGGCTGATTGCCTGGCACAACAGCCTTTTATTTGACGATAACGGTAAAGTGATTTATTTAATCAGTTCCGGTGAAGATATCACCGAACGCAAAGCGATTGAACAACAACGGGAAAAGTTGAATCAGGAATTATTAAAATCTAATGATAAGTTAAAGCAAGTTTCTCTGATTGACCAGCATACCGGACTTTTTAACCATAATTACCTGCAACAGGCGGCAGAAGCGGAATTCCAGCGCTCGCGCAGGTACGCCCATCCTTTGTCGGTCATCCTTTTAGATATAGATTATTTTAAATCAATTAATGACCTTTACGGAATTTCATTTGGCGATTTGGTGCTTAAACAATTTGCCAGTGAGCTTAAACGCATGTTGCGTAAATATGATATTGTAATCCGTTATAGCGGCGAGGAATTTCTGATTATTTCTCCCGGTATCTCATCTCAACAGGCCCTTAACCTGGCGCAAAGGCTGTTAGAAACTTTAAGCTTTCTTAATTTTGGCAACAAAGAGCATCAGGTTAAGTTAAAATTAAGTTTGGGAGTGGTTTCATTTCCTGACGACAAAGCCGGCAAAGGCATGGACCTGATTAATTTGGCCGAACAGATTATGACTAAAGCCAAAGAAAGCGGCGGTAACCGCGCTTATTCTTCGGCGGATATGAAAAAACGTTTTCGTATCGGTAAAATTTCTAAAAGTAAATTAGCCAGCGTAAACCTGCTTAAAAATAAAATCGATAAATTAACCAGAAAAACTAACCAGGATTCTATGGAATCCATTTTTGCTTTTGCCAAAGCACTGGAGTTAAAGGATCATTATACCGGTGAACACGTGGAAAAGACGGTGCATTTTGCTTCAGAGATAGCTAAAGGTTTAGGCCTGCCTAAAGATGAGTTGGAAGCGATTCAGCAGGCGGCGATGTTGCATGACTTAGGAAAGATCGGCGTGAGTGAGAATATACTGCTTAAAAAAGGCAAACTGAATAAACTTGAATTTGAAGAAATTAGAAAACATCCGCAGATTGGCGCTGATATTATCCGTCCGATTCGTTTCTTGCACGGGATCATCCCGTTTATTTTTTACCATCATGAACGCTGGGATGGCAAAGGTTATCCTGCCGGTATCAAAGGGGACGATATTCCGATGGGTGCCAGGGTCATCGCGATAGCCGATGTTTATCAGGCTTTGAGCAGTGACCGGCCGTATCATAGAGCTTTTTCTAAAAAGGAAGCGATGGCGATTATCAAGAATGGCGCCGGAACCCAATTTGACCCACGCATTGTAAATGTTTTTATCAAGGTAATGAAGAAAGAAAAGAAGCACCCCCGCAAAGCTTAATTTCCTAAATTTTATCTTGCCCGGCCAGTAACAATATGTTAAAATACTACCTTTATTGGAGTTTAGCCATAATCAAGGTTTAAACTGATAAATCTTTCAGCAAAGCTTTGCCGGATATGGTTTTAGGTTAAGAATTCGTTTATTTTTTTTTGGGCCCATAGCTCAGTGGTAGAGCAGGAGACTCATAATCTCTTGGTCGTAGGTTCGAACCCTCCTGGGCCCAGAATATATTGCGGGCGCATAGCTCAGTTGGTTAGAGCGCTACATTCACATTGTAGAAGTCGTAGGTTCGAGTCCTATTGCGCCCACCAGAATGAAACTGAGAGGAGAATTAATTGATAGATAATCTTAAATCGCAAATGGTGGCTTTGGTTTCTTTACAGAAGGTTGATAGCGAAATTTATTCTTTAAAGAATGAGTTAGCTGCTAAACCTCTTGCCTTGGAAGCTATTCAGAAAGCTTTTGAGGATAAAAAAAAGAATCTGGCTTATTTGCAGCAGAAATTGCTTGATTTACAAAAATCACGCAAAGAAAGAGAACTTGAGCTGGGCACTAATGAAGAATCGATTAAAAAACTTCAAGGCCAGCTTTATTCTTTGAAAACGAATAAAGAATTTCAGGTGATGCTTAAGCAGATCCAGGATGCCAAAGCAGACTCTTCGGTAATTGAAGAAAAAATATTAGTGCTTTTCGATGAAACCGATAAATTAAACAAAGAAGTTGAAAATGAAAATCTAAAACTTCAACAAGAGGAGAAACTTTCTTCTGAAGAGAAGAATAAAGTTGACCTGCGGGTAAAAGAAATTAATGACCGCTTGAGCGTTTTGAATAGCCAGAGGAAACAGGCTGTCGAGGCTGTTACTGCCAAGATGTTATCACAGTATGAAAGAATTTTGCAAAGCCGTGACGGGCTGGCGATTGTCAGTGTTAAGGATAATTCTTGCGGCGGCTGCCACATGCTTGTGCCTCCTCAAGTGATAAACTCGATCAAAATGTATGAACAGATAATTACTTGTGAGGTTTGCAACCGCATTCTTTATATTCAAGAATGAAACATTTAGATATTTTTATAGACGGCGCCTCAAAAGGTAATCCTGGGCCAAGCGGAGTGGGGATTGTTGTGAGCTGTCAGGGAAGAACGATCAAGAATATTTCCAGTAATATCGGAATCGCCACTAATAATGTCGCCGAATATACGGCTTTGATATACGCTTTAGAGGAATCTTTGATCTTAAAGGCCGACAGTTTAACGATTAACACGGATAGCCAGTTACTTGCCAGGCAGTTAAACGGAGTTTATAAAGTTAAGAACGAGAATATTAAAGGGCTTTTTTTAAGGGCAAAAAGGTTGATCTCGGCGTTTAAGAAAGTTGTGATTAATAATATACCGCGTGAAAATAACGTGGGCGCGGATAAGTTAGCGACAAAAGGCTGTAAAAAAGAAGTAATCTTTGATAACGCGCAGGCAGAATGTGGCTGCCCTGATAATATCGGGGAGGAAAGTCCGGGCTCCGGAGGATAGCGTAATGGGTAATACCCATCTGCGTTTTTTAAAAAAACGCACGGATCCAGAGCCACAGAGACGAGTTCCGCTGTTTATTTAGGCGGAGGTGAAACGAGGCAATCTCTACGCGGAGCAAAGCGTAAAATCCTTACCCAGGCTGCAGCAATGCGGCATAAAGGTGATCCGCCTGAATCTTTATAGAAGCAATTCTATGGCTGGGCAAGAGGGTAGGCTGCTAAAGCCGTTTTAGTAATAAAGCGGTTGAGAGGAATAGCCACTAATCGATGTGGATAATCACATCAAGACAGAACCCGGCTTATTCTGCCTGCGTTTAAAATTAATAATTAACCCGATCGATTTATTTAGGGCAAAATCTTAAAGCTCGTTCAGGTTAATTAAAGCGTTTTTTGTTTACCCTAACTTAAAATAGGGCTTTGTAAACCGTTAAGGTATTAAGAGGAGGCTGTGATGTCAGGTCATTCAAAATGGAAGACGAACAAAGGGAAAAAAGGTATCGCTGATGCTAAAAAAGGCGCTACTTACACAAAAATTATTAAAGAGCTTACTGTTGTCGCTCGTGACGGTGGCGGGAACCCGGACACAAATTCACGTTTAAGAGCGATCATGCAGAAAGCTAAAGAAGCGAATATGCCTCAGGATAACGTGAAGATGGCGATTAAGAGAGGCACCGGTGAACTGCCTGGAGTTATCTATGAATCAGTTACTTATGAAGCCTATGGCCCAGGTGGCGTGGCAATACTTGTTGAAGCGCTTACCGATAATAAAAACCGCACCACTGCGGAGTTGCGTAATGTTATGTCAAAACGCGGCGGTAATATGGCTGGGGCAGGTTCGGTAGGCTGGATCTTCACTAAAAAAGGCTATTTTTCCATTGAAAAGGGCTCGGTTAAAGAAGAAGACCTGATGAATGTTGTTTTAGATGCCGGTGCCGAGGATATGAAACATGATGACACAAATTTCGAAATATTCACCTCTGTGCAGGATTTTGAAAAAGTCAAACAAGCTTTGATCGATAAAGGAATAAAAACGACAGACGCGGAATTAACGATGATCCCTTCATCGACGATTAAAGTAGAAGGTAATCAGGCAAAGCAGCTTTTAGGGCTAATCGACACGCTGGAAGAGCACGACGATGTGCAACAGGTTTACGCTAATTTTGATATCCCTGATGAGATTTTTAAGGAGATTGCAGCGGAAGAATGATCATTTTAGGAGTTGATCCGGCATTATCAGTTACGGGTTTCGGAGCGATAAAAACAACGGGTGTAAAACTTGGGCTTCTTGAAGCCGGGATAATTTCAACTTCTTGCAAATATCCGACAGCTCAGCGGTTGGATAAGATTTATCAGGCGATGGTTAAGTTGATTGAAGATATCAAGCCGGATTGCCTGGTGCTGGAAAAGATATTTTCTCATTATAAACATCCGGCTACGGCTTTTGTTTTAGGACAGGCGCGCGGCGTAATTTGCCTGGCAGCGCAGGCGAAAAATATATTGCTTGTGGAGTATGCAGCGACGCGCGTAAAGAAAGCGATTGTAGGAAATGGTTTAGCTTCAAAATCGCAGGTGCAAAGAATGGTTGCTCAAGTTTTAAACCTTAAAGAGCTGCCTCAGCCGCTTGATGTTAGTGACGCCTTGGGCTTGGCTATTGCGCACAGTTATATTGGTGAAAAATGATCTCACGGATCTCCGGAAAAGTTGTTGAAAGGAAAACAAATTGCCTCTCTATTGAAGTTGGAGCTTTTTGTTATGACGTGTTGATCCCTTCTTGCTGTATGCAGCGGCTTGATTCGGCGATCAGCGCGGATGGGGCAATCAGTTTGGTGGCGTTTCATTATTATCAGGTTGAACCTTCTAAAAGTATTCCTATCTTGATTGGTTTTTTGAATCAGGTGGAAAAAGATTTTTTTGAGATTTTCATCACGGTTTCCGGCATTGGGCCGCGCGCGGCGTTAAAAGCGCTGGATAAACCGATTTCTTTAATCGCCCAGGCGATCGACCAGGGGGACCTGGTTTTTCTGAAATCGTTGCCGGGTATTGGAGCGCAAAG
>JALOBQ010000001.1:0-8021 GCA_023228185.1 Candidatus Omnitrophota bacterium | reverse complement strand
AGAATAAAGTCGGCAAGTTCGGCCTGATACAGGATCGCAGCCAAAAAGCCGTTTTGATCGGCAAAGATATCGCTGATGAGGCGATGGACGTGTTGTTACAGCTGGAATATAAACGCGGCGAAGCTTTAGAGATGATCAAGAAAGTCCTCGAGGCTAACCCGGAGATTAAAAGCACAGAAGAACTGCTTAATTATGTTTATAAGCAGAAAATCATAAAAGGTTAAGATGGAAGAAAATAATTTAAAATCCGTGATTGAAGCGTTGATTTTTGTTTCCGGTAAACCGATTAATTTGGAACAGATCAAAAAGGTAGTTTCCTGCGCTGACGCCGCTTCTTTGCGCAAGGTCATTGAGGAATTAATGTCAGAATATGTTACTTCTAACCGCGGCATGCGTATCGTGGAAGTTGCCGGAGGTTTTCAGATGATCAGCGCTCCAAATTTTGCGATATTTTTAAAGAAGCTATTTAAGGACAGAAGCCCGGAAAAACTTTCAAAACCGGCTTTAGAAAGCTTGGCGATCATCGCTTATAAACAACCGCTTACCCGTTCACAGATTGAATCGTTAAGGAATGTTAACGTTGATGGCGTGATGAAAAGCCTTTTAGAAAAGAATCTTATTCGTATCTGTGGCAGGAAAAAGATCCCCGGCAGGCCGTTTGTTTATGGCACGACGCGGGAGTTTCTTGAACATTTTGGTTTAAAGTCGCTGGAAGATTTGCCTAAAACTGAAGAATTCACCGCGATGGCCGAACAAAAAGAAGCCAATAATGATATCGAGGTGCTGGAAGAAAAAACTGCGGAGGTTATTAATGAAGCTGAAAAAATTACGCCAGAAAATTGACGCGTTGGATAAGAACATAATTAAACTTTTAAATTCCAGGGCTAAGATTACTATGGATATTGGTAAGGTTAAGATCCAATCCGGTAAAAGTATTTATTCTCCGGAAAGAGAAAGCCAGGTTTTAAAGAAATTGGCGCAGTTTACCAAAGGGCCTTTAAAGCGCGGCGCGCTTGAATCAATTTACCGCGAGATAATGTCTGCGGGGTTGGCTTTAGAAAAAAGAACGGTCGTCGCTTATATGGGGCCGGAAGCGAGTTTTTCTAATTTAGCCGCTTTGAAAAAATTCGGCACTCAAGTCCAATATCTGGCTTGCAATAATATCGCCGATGTTTTTCTGGAAGTTGAACGGGGAAGCGCTGATTACGGTGTCGTGCCTGTGGAAAATTCCATTGAAGGCGCGGTAAGCCATACTTTAGATATCTTTGCGGAAAGCAACCTAAAAATATGTTCCCAGGTTATCCTGGATGTTTCGCATAACCTTTTGTCAAATTGTCCGGCCAATATGATCAAGCGTGTTTATTCTCATCCGCAGGTTTTTGGGCAATGCCGTATCTGGCTTCAGGAACATTTGGCCTGCGCTGAACTGATTGATGTTTCCAGCACTACGCGGGCAGTGGAAATCGCCGCGAAAGAAAAAAATTGCGCGGCAATCGCTTCATTACTGGCTTCCAGAGTTTACGGATTGAAAGTTTTTGCTTTGCACATTGAGGATTCGCCGCATAATATCACGCGTTTTTTTGTGATTGGTAAACATGACCCGGTGAGAACAGGCATGGACAGGACGAGCGTGCTATTTTCGATTAAAGATAAAGTCGGCGCGCTTTATGATATGTTAATGCCGTTTAAGAGATACGGTATTAATTTAACTAAAATTGAGTCGCGCCCATCCAAGAAAAAAGCCTGGGAATATTATTTTTTCATCGATTTATGCGGCCATCAGTTTGATACAAAGGTGAAAAAGGCGCTTTCTGCTTTGGATAAGAAATGCGTGTTTATGAAAATTTTAGGGTCATACCCTGTAGGAGAATAATGAAAGTTGAAAGTTTGGTAAGAAAAAATATTTTAAAAAGCTGCCCTTATCTGGCGGGCAAACCAATCGAGGAAACTAAACGTGAGTTTGGTTTAAGAGAGGTGATTAAACTGGCTTCTAACGAAAATCCGCTTGGGCCGTCGCCGAAAGCGATAAAGGCGATCAAGGCCGCGCTTTCAGGGATTAATCGTTATCCGGATTCGCGCGGGTTTTATCTAAAAAATAAATTGGCTAAACTGTATGGCGTTTGTCCTGCTTCAATCGTCTTGGGAAACGGTTCTGATGAATTGATCGACGTGATTATCAGGACATTTGTTGAGCCGGATGAATTCGTATTAACTAGCGAATCAACTTTTCTTGAGTATGGCATTATCGCGCAGGTTAATGACCGCAAGATAAAACGCGTGCCGCTTGTTGATTTTAAATATAATTTAAAAGGGTTAACTGCCGCTTTAGATAAAAAATGTAAAGTTATTTTTATCGCTAATCCTAACAATCCCACGGGCACCTATTTGAATAAAAAAGAGGTGGAAGCTTTTCTTAAGGTTGTACCTAAAAGCACAATCGTGGTTTTTGATGAAGCTTACGATACTTTTATTGATGTCAATGATTTTCCGAGTTCCTTAAATTATATAAAAAATAAAAACGTGATTGTTTTAAGGACTTTTTCCAAGGCTTACGGTTTAGCGGGTTTACGTATCGGTTATGCTTTAGCCGATAAAGCGCTTGCTGAATATATGCAAAGAGTGCGCCAGCCTTTTAACGTGAACAGCCTTGCTTTGGTTGCCGCGGCAGCTGGTTTGGAAGATAGATCTTTTTTAAAGCGTTTATATCGTTCTAATCTTAGCGGTAAGAAATTTCTTTACGCGCAGTTTAAACAGCTGGGATTTAGCTATTTGCCCTCGGTAACCAATTTCATCCTTTTAGATACAGGCAAAGATGGCTATCAGGTTTTTCAAAGTTTGCTTAAACTCGGCGTGATTGTTAGAGCGATGGATGAATACGGTTTGAAAAATTTTGTCCGCGTAACGATAGGCAATAGTTGGGAAAATACTAAATTTATCAAGGCATTTAAGAAATGCCTCAAGGAGATAGAATGATTATTGTTTTAAAACCAGACGCAACAGAGCAGCAAATTAACCATATCATCGAGAAAGTGAAAGCTTTAGGTATTACTGTGCATATATCGAAAGGAACGGAAAGAACGATTATCGGTTTAATCGGGCCGGAGGATGTGCTTAGGGTTACTCCTTTAGGAGTTTTCCCCGGCGTGGAAAATGTTATGCCGATACTTTCGCCGTTTCGGCTTGTTTCACGCGAATTTAAAAAAGAAGATTCGGTAATTGATTTAGGCAAGAATGTTTTAATCGGCGGTAAGAATATCGTAGTTATGGCAGGGCCTTGCGCGATTGAAAATCTGGATACTCTTTATGAAATTGCTAAACAGGTTAAGCTTTCCGGCGCCACTGTTTTGCGAGGCGGCGCTTTTAAACCGCGCACTTCTCCGTATAGTTTTCAAGGATTAGGCGAGGATGGTTTAAAGATGCTTAAAGAAGTAGGCGAAAAGTTAGGCTTAGCCACAGTTACTGAAGTAATGGATCCGCGTGATGTCGGTTTAGTGGGTAATTACGCTGATATTCTACAGATTGGCGCGCGGAATATGCAGAATTTCAATCTTTTAAAAGAAGTAGGAGCGACTAAAAAACCCGTGCTTTTAAAGCGCGGAATGGCTTCTACCGTAAAAGATATGCTGATGAGCGCCGAATACATTTTATCCGGTGGGAATTTTTCCGTGATTCTCTGCGAGCGCGGAATCCGCACTTTTGAGGATTCGACGCGTAATACTTTGGATATTAGCGCGGTTGCAGTAGTTAAGCAATTATCGCATTTGCCGATCATTGTCGATCCGTCGCACGCGGCTGGTAAGTGGGGTTATGTGCCGGCATTATCTAAAGCCGCGATTGCCGCAGGCGCGGATGGGCTAATCGTTGAAGTGCATAATCATCCTGAAGATACTTGTTCTGACGGAATGCAATCTTTAATCCCGGAGAATTTTTCTAATTTAATGAAAGAAATTAAGGCATTAGCCGGCGTTTTAGGAAGGGCGCTATAATGGTTTTGTTCAAAAAAGTAGTTATTTTAGGCACAGGTTTAATCGGTGGTTCACTTGGGCTGGCTCTAAAAGAAAAGCGTTTAGCCGGAGAAGTACTTGGATTAAGCCGTAGCAGGAAGAATGCTTTGTTAGCTAAGAAGATTGGCGCGATTGGCCGGCCGGTTTTTTCGCTTTCTGAAGTATCTTCAGCGGATCTGGTCATTTTGGCAGCGCCGATTGAGACGATTATCGAATTAGGCGGGAGAATCTCTGGTTTATTAAATGAAGATTGCGTTGTGATTGATGTGGCCAGCACCAAAGAGGCGGTTGTACGGAACTTAAGCAATGTTTTACCAAATTTTTTGGGCTGTCATCCTTTAACCGGATCAGAGAATAAGGGTATAATTTTTGCCCGCAAAGATCTTTTTAAGGGTTCTCTTTGTATCCTTACCCCGGATAAAAATACGAAGAGCGCGGTTTTAAAAAAAGTTAAATTATTATGGAAGAAATTGGCAGTGACTTGTGTGGTAATGCCTGCTAAAAAGCACGATCAGATATTAGCGTTTACCAGCCACTTGCCGCACGCAGTCGCATTTTCGCTTAACCTGGCTGTGCCGGATAAATATTTAAAATTCTGCGCCGGTAGTTTTAAAGATACCACGCGTATTGCTTCATCCGATGCTTGCCTTTGGTCACAGATATTCTTAAGTAATCCAATGCATCTTTTGCATGCGATAAAATCTTTTGAGCGTAATCTTGCCGGTTTGAAATCCGCAATAGAAAGTAATGATCAGGTTAAACTGACTAAAATCCTGCTTATATCAAATAAAAAAGATAAATATAAAAAATGATTATTGCTATTGACGGACCCGCGGGGGCAGGTAAAAGCACAGTAGCCAAAATTTTGGCTAAAAAACTCGGGTTTTTATATATTGATACCGGCGCGATGTACCGGGCGCTCACGCTTAAGGCTTTGGATGCGAATATTCCTGTTTCAGATTGCGAAAAAATCTCCTTATTAGCGGATCAGGTGAATATCGATTTGCGTAACAATCCTGACGGCACGCTGAATGTTTTTTTAGATGGCTTTGACGTGTCTTCGGAAATCCGCCAGCCGCGGATTACCAGATTTGTCTCTGATATTGCTAAACTTAAACATGTCCGCCAGGTAATGGTTGGTTTGCAAAGGCAGTTAGGCAAGCGCGGAAATTGCGTTTTAGACGGCAGAGATATCGGCACAGTGGTTTTTCCGGCAGCTGAATTTAAATTTTATATTGACGCTCAAAGTTCGGAACGCGTGAAGCGAAGGTTTAAAGAAATGCGCGCGCTTGGTGAACAGATCGCTATCACGGATGTAAAAAGCGATCTGGCTAATCGCGACAAAATTGATTCTACCAGGGAATGCTCGCCGCTTAAACAGGCTGAGGATGCCGTATACGTGGATACCACGAATTTAAATATTGAAGAGGTAGTGGAAGTAATGTTGCAGCGGATAAAATCAAATGGATAAATCATTAATTCGTAATTTTTCAATTATCGCTCATATTGATCATGGTAAATCTACTTTAGCTGACCGTATTCTGGAGTTAACCGGCGCGGTGGATATCCGCCACAGGGGCGATCAATTGCTTGATGATATGGATTTAGAAAAAGAGCGCGGGATCACTATCAAGGCGTCTATGGTGCGCTTAAATTATTTTTCCAAGAAACATAACAAAGAATATATTTTGAACCTTATCGATACGCCCGGGCACGTTGATTTTACTTATGAAGTATCTAAATCTCTGGCTGCCTGTGAAGGCGCAGTATTGGTAATTGACGCTGGCCAGGGAATTGAAGCTCAGACCGTGGGTAATTTTTATCTGGCAATGGAAAATAATCTGCAGGTTATCCCGGTAATTAATAAGATCGACCTTGCTTCAGCGGATCTGCCGCGCGTAGAGCGGCAGGTTGAAAGTGTCCTTGGCTTTAAGAAAGAAGAAGTGATTTTGGCTTCGGCTAAAGAAGGCACTGGAGTAATAGAAATACTTGACCGGATTATAGAAGTTATCCCCGCGCCGCAGGGAGATCCGGATCAGCTTTTAAAAGCGCTTGTTTTTGATTGCCGTTTCGATCCTTTTAAAGGAGTGGTGGTTTTTGTAAAAATTATTGAAGGTTCGCTTAACCCGAAGACCCCGCTGAAAATGTTTCATTCTCAGGCCAGTTATAAAATAGAAGAGTTGGGCGTATTTAAGAATTTAAAGTATGATCCCGTAGATCTATTAACTTGCGGTGAAGTAGGTTATTTTACCGCGAATATCCGTGACGCTCGCGATGTAATTATCGGCGATACGATTACTGATTTTAATAATCCTTGCAAGGAAGCCATGCCTGGGTATCGGCAGGTTAAACCGCTTGTTTTTTGCGGCGTCTATCCGGTTAATCCTGCTGATTTTTCGCAGTTACGCGAAGCATTGCATAAGCTTAAGCTTTCTGACGCTTCATTTGTTTTTGAGCCGGAAAATTCCCAGTCTTTTGGCACAGGTTTTCGCTGCGGTTTTTTAGGCCTTTTGCATATGGAAATAGTCCAGGAGCGCCTGGAGCGTGAGTATAACCTTAATCTTATCCTTACCGTGCCCAATGTCGTTTACCGGGTAAGAAATAAAGACGGAGAATTGGTAGAAGTTGACACGCCAAGTAAATTACCCGCATCGCAGGATATCCAGGAAGCGCAAGAGCCTTTTGCCAGCCTTTTAATGATCGTTCCCGTTGATTCGATCGAGGCGGTTTGTGATTTTACCAAATCGCGGCGCGGCATATTTATTTCTAATGAATATTTAAGCGAGGATAGGGTGAAAGTGGTATTCCAGATTCCGCTTTCTGAGATTATTGTTGATTTTTATGACCGCGTAAAATCAATTACCCGCGGCTATGGTTCGCTGGATTATGAATTCAAAGAATACTTGCCCACAAAGCTCGTTAAATTAGACATTATGTTAAACAGCCAGATTTGCGACGCTTTTAGTTCTTTAATGTTTAAGGATAAGGCTATCTCGCGGGCGCGTTTATTAGTTTCTAAATTGCAGGAGCTTATTCCCCGGCAGCTCTTTGAAGTAGTGATCCAGGCAGCCATCGGCAGCCAGATTTTAGCTTCGGAAAGAGTCAGGCCGGTAGGAAAACACGCCACCAGCAAATGTTCCGGCGGCGATATTACGCGTAAACGCAAACTTTGGGATATACAGAAACAAGGTAAGAAACGCCTTAAGCAATTCGGTAAAGTTGAAATTCCGCAGGAGGCGTTCCTGGAGGTATTAAAAATATGAGTTTAAAAAAGAAATCAGTGATCAGGGATTGGGTTGAATCAATTATCGTGGCTTTTCTTTTGGCAATGGTGGTGCGCGCGTTTTTCTTTCAGGCTTTCAGGATTCCCACGGGTTCGATGCGCATGACTTTAATCGAAGGCGATTTGATTTTAGTGAATAAATTTATTTATGGCGCGCGTGTTCCTTTTTCTAAATATTACCTTCCCGCAGTAGCTAATCCAAAAAGAGGAGACGTGGTTGTTTTTGTTTATCCGGAAGATAAGAAAAAAGATTTTATTAAAAGGCTGGTTGGCTTGCCCGGAGAAAAAATTGAGATTATTGGCGGTTCTATTTACGTTAATGGTAAATTGCTTAACGACCCGGTATTTAACAAGATCTATTATTATAACAGGGGTGATTTCGCTTTGGAGGGTAAGGCGATTGTTGTCCCCGAGAATAGCTATTTTGTTTTAGGCGATAATTCGGCCTCAAGCAAGGATAGCCGTTTCTGGGGATTCGTGCCTAAAGATAATCTTTTGGGTAAGGCATTAATTATTTATTGGCCGCCGCAAAGAGCCAGGTTG
Organism: Candidatus Omnitrophota bacterium; assembly: GCA_023228185.1. Taxonomy (GTDB): domain Bacteria; phylum Omnitrophota; class Gorgyraeia; order Gygaellales; family Profunditerraquicolaceae; genus JALOBQ01. The sequence goes on along the minus strand of JALOBQ010000001.1, from coordinate 191 downwards.
ATCAAGTAGACGGATTTTTTGCTGAAGCTTGAACTAATCAAGCCGAAGCGGAAATGACAAGGAGTGCAATGAATATTGCGAATAAAATTTCGGTATTCAGGATTTTAAGCGTGCCTTTTTTTATCGCTTGCCTGGTTTTTTATACTCCGGGAAAAGACTATTTAAGGATCGTAGCTTTAATTATTTTTATT
>JALOBQ010000021.1 GCA_023228185.1 Candidatus Omnitrophota bacterium | reverse complement strand
CGGCTTGAATTATGATTTAACGAAAAATTACCGGATTTTTTTAAACTGCGAGAATATACTTAATGTTGAATACCAGGATATCGAGGGTATTCCGCAGCCGGGCAGGTATTTTGAGGCGGGTTTAAAGATGGAATGGTAGTATTTAACTGGCGGTTTTTCTCGCTCAAGGTCGATTTTTTAACGCCAATGATCTTTCGCATTTTGGCGGCTGCAGAACTCGGCTGTCCCGCTCTAGCGGAGACAGCCTCAAACAGCTTCGCCGTCCCCGTTTTGTCGCCTTACGGCTCCACGGGGATACCCAAAATGCTCAAGCTCCATTGGCTAAAATCGACATTCGCGAAAAAACTAACAGGCTAAAACGCGATTAAATAAATAGGCAACTTAAATTTAAATAAAATTATATATTCTTCTTAATGAACTCGTTGAATTCCTCGGGGATGTTGCTGTCAAACTGCAGAAATTTATTCGTGCGCGGATGAATAAAACCTAAACTTTTAGCATGTAATGCCAGGCGACTGAAATCGCTTTTCCTGCCGTATTTATCATCGCCAACTATCGGATGGCCAAGAAAAGCCAAATGCACTCTTAATTGATGCGTGCGGCCGGTAAATGGTTTCAACTCTAAAAGGCTGAAATTCGCGCCGCGCTTTAAAGTGCGGTAATGCGTTTTAGCGTATTTAGTGTCATCATTGTAGCTAACCGCCATTTTTTTTCTTTTGATCGGATGCCTGCCAATCGGAGCTTCAATAATATTCTCGTCAAACTCCACCGCCCCGTTTACAATCGCGATATAAGTCCGTTCAATGCTATGGCTGGCGAATTGTTCGGCGAGCTTCAGATGGCTGGCGTTATTTTTTGCCACAACCAACAACCCGGACGTCTCTTTATCCAACCGGTGCACAATTCCCGGCCTGCCGGGATTAATATCAGAAAGCTCCTTAAAACGGCACAATAACGCGTTAACCAGAGTATGCTCAAGATTGCCCGGCGCCGGATGCACCACCAAACCGCTGGGTTTATTGATTATCGCCAGATCATCATCTTCGTAAACTACTTCTAAAGCGATATCTTCGCCAAGCGTTCCCTGATCAAGCTTAATCGGAATAAGCATTTTGATCCTTTGGCCGGCTTTTACTTTAATATGCGGTTTATTCACTATACAATCGTCGATAAAAACATGTTCATCCGTAATTAACTTCTGAACCGCCGTGCGCGATAAACCAAGTTCCTGCTGATTACTAAAATCCGTCAGCAAAAGGTCCAGGCGTAACCCGGATTGTTCAGCTAAAACTTTTACGATTTGTTCAATCATTGTTCTTTTGCTTTAAAAACACGCAGATAAATAAAAATGCCTAAAGACAAACTTAAGAAACCTAAACTAAATAATTGAAAAATTGTGAGGCCAAAAAATACCGGCGTGTTATCGCCGCGGAAAAATTCCATAATAAACCTTTTTAGAGCGTATAAGAAAAAATAACTGGCGATAATCTCGCCGGGCTGATGCTTTTTCTCCTGCAATAACCTTAAAATCATAAAAATAACTACCAGCAAGAACGCCGAATAGATTTGCGTCGGCAGGCGGATTTCATTTAATGAAGGAAAATACACGCCGCATTGGGAAACTTTTCCGTAACAACAACCGTTTAAAAAACAACCGATCCTTCCGATTGCCTGGCCGAGAGCGACAAAAGGAACCACAAGATCTAAAACTTTTAAAATAGGAAGATTTTTACGTTTTAAATAGATAATACCTGCGGCTGAACCTAAAAGTAAACCGCCAAACCAAGCCATCCCGCCGCGCTGGATCATCAATATCTCTAAAGGATTACGCAGATAAAACCCGAAATTTATCAAAACATAAAGCACGCGGCAGCCGATGATCCCGAAAATAAAAACAAAGAATAAAAAATTAAAAATCTCTTCGGCGTTAAACCCCTCTTTACGGCCTCTTTGGCTGGCAAGATAAGCGCCCAGAAAAAACGCGCAAGCAAGCATTAAACCATAAGAGAATATTGTAAACGGCCCGATTTTTAAAATATATGGCATCATTTTTTTTCAAATAGAGTAACCCAACCGAAAAACACCGCTCCGATTGTAACAAAAGAATCAGCCAGGTTAAAAACCGGCCAGACGCGAAAATCCAGAAAATCAACCACATAACCAAAACTTACCCGGTCGATCAAATTACCTAAAGCCCCTGCCAGCATAAATGCTAAACCGATTTTATACAGGCGGGAACTGTTTTTTTCTTTCAGGCTTAAAGCGATAATTACAATAGCAACCAGGGTAATCAATATAAAGAAAACCAATTGATCCTTAAGAATGCCGAAAGCAGCCCCTTTGTTACGCACCAGAGTAAGATAGAAAAAATTATCGATTACGGCAAGTGGATGATTTAAAGGTAATAATTTGACGGCGAGGAATTTGGTAAGCTGGTCAAAAAATAGAATACTGGCTACGATGATCAAGATCATCAATATTTAGTCGGCTTTAGCGTTTTTCCAGGGATTCCTGGCACTTAACACAAAGGCGCGCTGAAGGAAGCGCCTTTAATCTTAACTTAGAGATGGGGCGTTTACACTGATCGCAGAAACCGAAACTTCCTTCTTCAATCCTTTTTAAAGCGTCTTCGAGCTCATAAAGCGATTTTCTCTCGCCGGAAGCCAGATCCAGGGAAAACTCACGATCATAATTATCCGTGGCTACATCAGCCATATGATAGGTATAACCGGAGATATCGCCGGAGGCTTCCTTTTGGGATTTCTTCAGCGTGTCTTCAGAAATATGATTGAGATCTTCAATCAAGGTTTCTTTCTTTTTTAAAACAATTTTACGGAATTCAGCCAGCTCTTTTTTAGCTAACTTTTTCAAAGGCCGGTTTGCGGCTTTCTTAATTATCTGCTTAACCGGACGCTTATGCGCCTGAGAGTGAGTTCTCTTGTTGGCTTTTATATTGATTCTCTTCTTATTTTTTTGATTGGCTTTCTTGATAATTTTATTTTTCACTTATTCTCCCCCTATAGCTCTCAAACAACTGTCACAAATTAAGGGATGCTGCTTATCTTTGCCCACGCTATCAGAATAATTCCAACAGCGCACGCATTTTGCGCCTTGGGCTTTGGATATTTTCAATTCAAATTCAAGCTTGCCACCGGGATTATTTGTAACCTCTACCCGGGAAACTTTGAATATTTCGCAAAGATCAACTTGTAAGCTTTGTAAGAATGTATAACGAACTGAATTATTTGTCAACATATTTATTTGCGCGTCAAAAGAACTGCCGATTAAACCGGCATTACGCATCTCTTCTAATGTTTTCCCCGCTTCAGGGATCAAGCCCAGGATCGGCTCGAGTTTAGCGCCGATATTATTTACAGCGCTCACACTGCTTTGGTTAAACTGCCTGTTGATCTGCGGCCAGCTTGATAGATGCACGCTTAAAGGCATACCCTCTTCTCTGGGAATATAGCGCCAGATCTCTTCAGCGGTAAAACTTAATATCGGAGAAACAACGCGTGTCAAAATTTGTAATACCTCATAAATCGCTGTTTGCGCGCCGCGCCGGCCAATAGAAGATTTAGCAAAAGTATAAAGCCTACCCTTAACCATATCTAAATAATACATTGAAAGGTCTTCATTACAAAAATTATAAATTTCCTTATAAGCATTATGGAATTGAAAACTCGCATAGGCCTTGTCCACATTCTCCAAAAGCCGCTGGCTGCGCCAGAGTATCCATTGGTCGATGCTCCTTAAATTTTCGTAAGCAACTTTATCAGTGGCAGGATTAAAATCAAATAGATTGCTTAAGATAAACCTGGCGGTATTGCGAATCTTGCGATAAGCCTCAGAAAGCCGGCTTAAGATCACCGGCGAGATACGGATATCTTCATTGTAATCGCTGGAAGCTACCCACATCCTTAAAATGTCGGCGCCGTAATCTTTGATAATATCAAACGGCGAAATCACATTGCCCAGTGATTTAGACATCTTCCTGCCTTCGCCATCAACCACGAAACCATGTGTAAGCACGCTTTTAAAAGGAGCTTTACCGTCAATTGCCATCGCCGGGATGATCGAAGATTGAAACCATCCTCTGTGTTGGTCGGAACCTTCTAAATAAAGTTCAGCGGGAAAATTTAAAGCCGGCCTAAGCTTTAAAACAGCCTGGCTGCTTACTCCGGAGTCAAACCAGACATCCAGGATATCCGAACCCTTGGTAAAATTTCCGCCTTTACAATGCGGGCATTTTACCTCGCCGCTGAAATCTTTAACGTCGCGTTCAAACCAGCAGTCTGTGCCCTCTTTGGCAACAAACCCGGCAAAATTTCTTGCCACATCGCTGGAAATAAATTCTTCCTTGCAATCATTGCAAATCAGCGCCGGAATCGGCACTCCCCAATAACGCTGCCTGGATAAACACCAGTGCGGCCGCAATTGCACCATCGCGGTGATCCGTTCCCTGCCAGCCGCAGGCACCCAAGTAACGTCATTTTCGATAACTTTGATCAATTGCTCGCGCAAATTTTTATGGTCTAAATTAAAAAACCACTGCTTTGTGGCGCGGAATATTACCGGTTGCTTGCAACGCCAGCAATGCGGATAAGAATGCTGAATCTTGGATTCAAAAAGCAAAGCACCCAGATTTTTGAGCTTTTCTAATATCGGTCTATTAGCGTCAAAAATATTCATCCCCTTAAATTCACCGGCAGTCGCATCGTAACAGCCTTTTGCGTCTACCGGCATAACAATCTCTAATTTATATTTTATCCCAGTGAGGTAATCGTCACTGCCATGGCCGGGAGCCGTATGCACAAGCCCGGTGCCCTCTTCCTGGGAAACATAATCCGCTAAAACAACGCAACCGGCTCTGATGCCGAAAGGATGCGCGTAAGTTAACCCTTCCAAATCCTTACCGCTGAATTCCGAAATAATTTTTTTATTGCTAATACCCGTGCTGCTGATAAAATTATCCAGCAGGCTTTTAGCAACGATAAAATTTCCTTTTTCGCTATTGATACAACAATAAGTTAAACTTGGATGCACAGCCACGGCAACATTGGCAATCAAAGTCCAGGGCGTTGTCGTCCAAATCACAAGAAAAGTATCCGCCGGAAACTTAGCAACCGGATCAAGTTTAAATTTTACATAGATAGACGGTGAACTGTGATTTTCATATTCAACTTCGGCTTCGGCTAAAGCGGTTTCACAACGCATACACCAATTCACGGGTTTTAACCCCCGGTAAATATAACCTTCGTCAACAAGCTGAGCAAAAGCATTAAGAATACTTTCTTCATAATCATAGCTTAAAGTAAGGTAAGGATTAGCCCAATCAGCAAAAACCCCTAACCGTTTAAATTGCTCTTTCTGGGTAGCCACAAAATTATTGGCGTAAGCAGCGGCCTTTTTACGGAACTCCAACTGGCCGATTTGGGATTTATGGATCTTCAGCTCTCTAAGCAACTGATGCTCAATAGGCAAACCATGGCAATCCCATCCAGGAACATAAGCACAACTAAACCCGCGTAAAGATTTATATTTAATAATAATATCTTTTAGGATTTTATTTAAAGCATGCCCGATGTGAATATTACCATTGGCATAAGGCGGCCCATCGTGCAAGATATAATGCGCGCCAGGCTGATCTTTAGCCATGATCAAACCGTAGATATCCTCATTCTCCCAGGATTTAAGCGTTTCCGGTTCCCGTAAAGCAAGCGAAGCCTTCATCGGAAAATCGGTTTTCGGCAGATTAAGCGTAAGTTTATATTCTTTATTATCAGACATATTTACCTATTAAAATTTTTAAATCTCGTTTAACTTTTTTCGGGATAAACTTCTTATCGGTAACAATGGCAAATTCCAAAGCTCTTGAGCAAGAACAAACTCTTTCCGGTTTTATTTCGCGGATTACTTTTAAAAGCAGCTTCTTAGAATTCTCAATGTTCTTGCGTAAATTATCCATCACCATATCCAGAGTAACAGAGTCCTGCTCTTTCCAGCAGTCATAATCCGTAATACAGGCCAAAGTAGAATAGCAAATTTCCGCTTCGCGCGAAAGTTTAGCCTCGGCAAAATTAGTCATACCGATAACATCCATTCCCCAGAGGCGGTAAAGTTTGGATTCTGCCAGCGTGGAAAATTGCGGGCCTTCCATATTAAGATAAGTGCCCTTTTTATGCATCGTCAATCCGATGGACAAACCAGCCTGATAAAGCAGACCGGAAAGTTGGCTGCAAACAGGATGACTGAAAACTATATGGCTGACAATGCCATTATCGAAAAAACTCATCTTTCTGCCGTAATTAGTGCGGTCAACAAACTGATCCACCACTACAAAATCCAATGGGCGCATCTCTTCTCTTAAAGAACCGCAGGCGGTAACGGAAATAATCCGCTCAACACCAAGTTTCTTCATCGCAAAAATATTCGCGCGATAATTTATTTTGCTGGGCGAAATGCGATGGCCTACGCCGTGGCGAGGCAAGAAAACAACTTCTTTACCTTCCAATATTCCGCAAGTCAGTTTATCTGATGGTTTACCAAAAGGCGTATTCACAGCAATATGTTTAACTGATTTGATCCCTTCGATATTATAAAGACCGCTACCGCCGATAATGCCTATTTTGCCCATAATTTATGAACTCCTTTTTATCTGGATAATTCTTCCGCGCGCTTAATTGCGGCGCCTGCCGCAAGCACCCAAGAACCTCCAGCCGATAATATTTTTAACGCCGCGGCCGTAGTACCGGCTTTAGAAGTAACTTTTTTCCTTAATTCAGCAGGGTCATCGCAACTGGCTAAATGAATACTGGAATATGTTGTGCTAGTGGCCAATTCCAAAGCAGTTTGCTCATCGAATCCAACTGATCGCGCCGCTTCTGTTAAACGCTGGATATATTCTTCAATCAAGCCTTCTGGAAGATGGCTACCATCAATACCGCGAGATTCCAAATCATAAAAAATATAAGCCGGCCCGCTTCCGGAAATTGCCGTAGCCGCGTTAATCAAATCTTCAGGCATAATCCAGGTCTTGCCGACTAAATCAAAGATCCGCCTGGCTAAATGCATATCGTTATCTAAAGCGTATTTACCTTTGGCCAAACAAGTTTCCGCTTCACCGATAGTAGCAGCCAGATTAGGCATTACCCTGATCAATCTTGCCTTTGGCAGGTATTTTTCAATATACGCTGTCGTAATACCCGCGGCAATGGAAATAAACAGTTTCCCGGAAGCAAAAGAATTTAAATCTTTCAACGCCGGTTCAAAATCCTGCGGCTTAATCGCCAAAATAATCACTTCACAACTTTCGCTTAATTGGCTAAGGCAAGAGCAAATAAAAATATCTCTTAAGCCGGCGATTTTGCTTTTATCCTTTTCAAAAATACTCAGAGCATAATTAGTTTTAATACGGCCGGCAATCGCTTGGCCCATATTCCCAAAACCAATAATTCCTACTCTCATTTTATCCATCAAAAATTACCCTGCCTAATCTTAAAATATCCGCGCCTTCGATAATCGCAGCTGTAAAATCATCGCTCATTCCCATAGAAAGCAGCCAACCAGGGTTAAGATCGTCGCGTAACTGCCTTAAAGCCGCGAAATACGGACGCGCCTTAATACCCTCTGCCTGCAAAGGCGCAATGGTCATTAAACCACGCACTTTGATATTTGAGAAATTATTTAATTCTTTTGTTAAAGCCGGAATTTCCTGGATACTAAACCCGGATTTTGTTTCTTCGGGAGAAGTTTTTACTTCCAATAACAGTTCCTGCAACTTTCCGATTTTTTCCGCCTGCTTATCGATTTCTCTGACTAACTTCAGGCTGTCCACAGAATGGATCAGATCAAAGATCTTTACAGCTTCTTTTGCTTTATTCGACTGCAAGTGGCCGATCATATGCCAGATAAGCTGATCAATTACTGCCAGGCTCTGATCGCTGTATTTTAAAATCGCTTCCTGAATTTTATTCTCGCCTAGATCCAAAAGCCCGCAGGCAACCGCTTCTCGAATCTGCTCAACACTCCTAGCTTTACTCACACAAACAATCTTGATTAGGCTAGGATCCCTTGCGCATTGCCGGCAAGTATCTATTATACGCTCTTTAACTCTTAAAATATTTTCTCTGATCATTTCGCCTTTGTTTCGTCCCTGTTTCGAAACAGGGACGAAATATATTATACATAATATAAACCACGGGTCAATTAAAAGAATGCAGCAGAAACCATCAGTTTATGAATTAGAAAAGAAATTAGAAATATTCCTGGTAGACTTCTTTAAAGCGGTTCACCGCTTTGAAAAAAAGATTTTTGATGGGTTTTTCTAATGGCAGCGTCCCGATGGATTTAGTTTCCAATTCTTCGCAGATCATCCCCAGACAAGTAATATAAGTTAAATATTTTTGCCCGCAGAGCTGATTATTCTCTTTTGCCAGCGCAACGATTTCCGGATTCTCGATATGGCCCATTTTAACCGGCAGTTCAAGAGTTTGCTCAAGTGATTCAATGAAACCATCGATAAGCAGTGTTTTTCCAACAACCACAAAATTGTTAATTTCATAAAGAGGCATCTTCTTCTCCACTGCTTCTTTAATCGCGTTTACAATCAACTTAACCGATGAGCAAATAACCTGGCTGGCTTCCTTCTGCTTGATTGGGCGGTAAGTTTGGTCTTTTTTGATCAAGATCTCTTTATTTTCGGAAATGTTTTCGCTATCGTTAACAATACCGCAGGTGCGTTTGATATCTTCGGCAAGTTCCGCGTTAATCTTTAAAGCCTCTGAGAGGCTGGCGGTAACCATATTGCCTCCAACAGGCAATATCTGGATATCCCGCAATAAACCATCTTTAAATAAAATTATTTCCGTGACATCCGAGCCAATGTCGCAGACAACTGTCACGCCGGTTTTATATTCTTTGCTCATCACCGCTTTGCTGGTTGCCAAGCCGGAAAAAGAAAGATTGCGTATTTCATGGCCGGATTGGTTTACCGCGCGGCTTAAGCTCTGTAAGGAAGCAATTCTCGCGCAAACCAGATAAAGATCCACCTCTAATCTATGGCTGTAGAGGTTCACAGGATTAATCACGTTGCTTTTGGAATCGATCGCGTAACTAGAAGGTATAGTATGAATAATTTCCTCTTCCATATTTGACCCCAGGATACGCGCCTGTTCATTTGCTTTCTGGATGTCGAAAGAAGTAATCACCTTGTTACCGCGTTCAGCCAAAGGGATAATCGCGTGGCTATGTTTAGTGGAGATATCTTTACCGGAAAAATTCGTGTGGATAAATTTTACCTTTATCCCTGACTGCAGTTCAAGGTTTTTGATCACTTTACTAAGCATGCTGACTAACTCCACCGCGTCAATGATCACGCCTGCCTTGACTCCACGAGATGGAATACTGTCAAAATATATATTTTCGATATGATTACGTTTTATTAAAGCCAGCGCGCAGGCGATCTTGCTTGAACCGATATCCAAAGCGCAAACATAACTTTTATTTATCATTTTTTAATTTTATTACTGGTTCCTTAAACCTTAAATCCACGTATTTTATATTCATCAGGTCCTTTTTAGCCTGCAAGATCAAACCGCCAAGAATAGTAATCTTATTTCTGATCCCGCTGTCGCCGATCTTTACTTCAAAACCAGCCCACTCTCTAGAGGAAGACGCGCTTGCCTGCGGAAGGCTCCAACCCGGAGCCGGAAGCAAAATAAAAATCCTGGCATTATCAGGATCAGCCAATTCAATTTTTTTCAACTGAAAGTTTTTTAATAAACGGTTCGCTTCAAACTCTTTGATAATTTCCAGAGCCAGGCGGACTTCTTTGGTATTATACCTTAAACCTGAACGCGGCGCGAATATTTTTGTCTCCAGCCCGTAGACCACCGGCAAATCCTGTGAGGGAAAATTCAGCGGAGCTAAAAACAACACGCCAGAGGCATCAAGAGCGAAATATTTATAAAATTTAACCAAAGCCACTGGCTGCCTTTTTAAAAAGCTGACAAAGAGCCGGTTCGGCAGAACGCGGGATATTCTCACATTACTGCAATCTGAACAACCAAGGAGGATCTTCCAGGATTCTCTTTTTAGATCAATAGAGAAAATATTCCTGCCTTTTAAATAATCAAGCTTGGAAAAATTACTCTGCGGGCAAACCACCTCGGAAACTACGAAATACCTCGAATGCAAAAGGAAATTCCAGGTATATCCTATGGAAAAAGATAAAACCAGAAAAACCGCCAATAAAATCAGCGTTAATTTCCGCGGTAATCTAAACTTTTGTTTTCTCATACGCAAGATTTAATAATTTCAGGCAAAGGCCGCTAAAACTTATTCCCAAAACTTTGGCTGCCTTCGGCAATAAGCTAGTGGCAGTCATTCCGGGGATTGTGTTTACCTCAAGCAAATAGATCAGGCTATCAGGACTCAAAATAATATCCGTGCGCGAACATCCAGAGCAACCCAACGCTTGATGCGCACGTAATCCCGCATCTTGAACATTCTTTCCGATTCGCTGGTCTAATTTAGCAGGCACGATATATTCCGTCAGGCCGGGCTGATATTTAGCCTGAAAATCAAAATAAGCGTTTTTAGTAATAATCTCAACTACCGCAAGAGCCTGCTCATCTAAAACTCCCACTGTTAATTCCCTGCCTTTGATATACTCCTGAATTACAACTCTCTGGTCGTATCTGAATGCCAACTCCAGCGCGCCTTCTAACAGTTCAGGCCGGTGAATAATTGATAACCCGATGCTTGAACCGTGATTAGCCGGCTTTACCACAAGAGGAAAACCAATCTGCAATTTAATATCCGCGTTTTGCAAATAATCCTCTTTATGAAGGGCTTGCCAACGCGGAATTCTTAGGCCGCTGTCATGCAAAACTTTTAAAGACGCGATTTTATCCATCGCCAATGCCGATGCCTGAACGCCGGAACCGGTATAAGGAATATCACAGTCTTCTAATATCTTCTGGATCTGCCCATCCTCGCCGAAGCGGCCGTGCAAAGCGATAAAAGCGCAATCCAAAGCTTCTGATTTTAAAACCTGGCTGATCCAAAGAAGATCCTCATTTTTGATATCGATTCCCACTGCGTTGACATTGGCTCCCTTTAACGCCTCTAATACGGCAGAACCGGATTTAAGCGATATCTCTCTCTCCGAGGAAGTGCCTCCCATTAAAACCCCTACTTTACCAAAATTACTTAACGCCATATTTTAATCTCCGGTTGCAAATTAATTTTGAATTTTGTTTTAACTTTTTTCTGGATCACGCGCATTAACTTTAAAACATCCGCGCACTTAGCGTTACCGCGGTTTAAAATGAAGTTAGCATGCCTAGCGCAAACCTCTGCTTTACCAACTGCGGCGCCTTTTAAACCGCATAAATCTATCAGCTTACCGGCGGAATTATCCGGCGGATTTTTAAAAATACATCCAGCGTTAGCAAATCTTGTATTCTGGCTACTCAAACGCCGGCTTAAATATTCACGCATCAGGTTAGCGATAAAATCTTTTTTTGCCGGAGATAATTTTAGCTTGGCGCCAAGTATCACGCATCTTTTTAGGCTGGAAAACCGATAG
>JALOBQ010000124.1:326-2654 GCA_023228185.1 Candidatus Omnitrophota bacterium | reverse complement strand
AGGCATTGCTCAAAGTTTGATTATCGCCGAAAATTTTATCGGCCGCGACGGCGTTTGCCTTATTTTAGGTGATAATATTTTTTACGGCTATAATTTAAGCGAAATTCTCCAGCAGGCTGCGCGGATCAAAAATGGCGCGATGATTTTTGGTTATTACGCCAAAGATCCCCAGCGTTACGGAGTGCTTCAGCTGGATAAAAAGCATAGAGTAGTCGCAATCGAAGAAAAACCTAAAAAACCTAAATCCAATTGGGCAGTTTCGGGTTTATATTTTTACGATAATAACGCGGTGAAAATCGCCAAAAAAATTAAACCTTCCAAAAGAGGCGAGCTTGAGATTACCAGCGTGAATAATGAATATGCCAAAAAAGGCCTGCTTAGAGCGAAACTTCTTGGCCGCGGCTATGCCTGGCTTGATACCGGCACTTACGAATCATTGATCAACGCTTCGATTTTTATTAAAACCATTGAAGACAGGCAGGGTTTAAAGATTGGTTGTATCGAGGAAGTCGCGTTGCGTATGGGTTTTATCAATAAAAAGCAATTAGTCAAACTCGCTGACGGCATGCACACCAGTTACGGCGAATACCTAAAGAGTTTGTAGACAGTCTACGTAACTTATTGTTATGCTAGGAATTACAAAAGAAATATGGGTATGAATTTTAAGAAAAAAAGAAATAAAAAGATTTTAATTCTCGGTAAAGGTTTTATCGGCGAGCGCCTGCAAAGAGAGCTGGACTGTCCAATCAACGGCTCAATGATCAATTGTTATAGCGACGCTGAAAAACTAATCAAAAAGTATAATCCAAAAATAATTATCAATTGTATCGGTATCACGGGTAAGCGCAATGTCGATGATTGCGAATTGGAAAAAGACGCCACTTTGTTTGCCAATAGTTTTGTCCCGGTAATTTTAGCCGAAGTTGCCCTGCGTAACAATATTAAACTGGTGCATATTAGCAGCGGCTGTATTTTCAATTATGATTATAAAAAAGACAAGCCGATAAAAGAGGAAAATGAGAATTATTTCTTCAAGTTGTTTTATAGTCGCAGCAAGATTTATTCTGAAAGAGCCCTCGAGGTTCTTGCGCGCGATTACAATATTCTTATCTTAAGGATCCGTATTCCTTTACTTAACGCTGTGCACCCTAAGAATGTTTTAGACAAACTTATAAAATATGGCCAAGTTATAGATGTTGCCAATTCCGTAACCTATATTCCGGATTTTATCAAGGCAGTTAAGCATTTAATTAAAATTAACGCCTGCGGCACATTCAATGTGGTGAACAAGGGTGGTTTGCGTTACATCAATCTTATGCGTGTTTATCAAAAATATAACCCATTTTTTAAATTTAAAGTAATTCCTCTAAAGAATCTGAAATTAACCAGGACAAATTTAATTTTATCAACGGCTAAACTTGAAAAAACCGGTTTCAAAGTCAGGAATATAAATTCAGTTTTAGATGAATGCGTCCGTTCCCGTAGACAGTCTACGTAACTTATTGTTACGCTAGGAATTACAAAAGAAATATGGGTACAAATTTTAAAGAGAAAAAGATCTTAGTAACTGGCGGCGCCGGATTTATCGGTAGCGCTTTTGTCCGGCTTATAGCAAAGTCCATCATTGCGAGGAGCATGGCGACGAAGCAATCCAATGTCATTGTTGTCGATAAACTCACCTATGCCGGCGACCTTAAACGCCTGGAAGAAGTAAAAAATAAATTTAAATTTTATAAAACGGATATTTGTGACAAAAATAAAATTAACTCAATTTTTGCTAATGAAAAACCCGATATCGTCGCGCATTTTGCCGCGGAAACCCACGTTGACCGCAGTATTAACGACGCTACCCCGTTTATTGAAACCAACATCAAGGGCACGCAAATTCTGCTTGATGCCAGCCGTAAGCATAAAGTAAATAAGTTTATTTTTATCAGCACTGACGAAGTTTACGGCGAAATCGCTGACGGCAAGTTTAATGAAAATTCCCCGATTCGGCCAAATAGCCCTTATGCCGCTTCCAAGGCCGCCGCGGATTTATTGGTGCAAGCTTATATTCGGACCTATCAATTCCCGGCGGTGATCATCCGGCCGTCAAATAATTACGGCCCTTGGCAATATCCGGAAAAACTTATCCCGGTAATCATCTCTGCTGCTTTAAAAAATAAGAAAGTTCCCGTTTACGCTAAAGGTTTAAATGTCCGCGAATGGCTTTATGTTGATGATTGCGCTGAAGGTATCCTGAAAGTTGCGCAAAAAGGAAAAATCGGCCAAATTTATAATCTTGGTTCCGGGGATGAACGGAAAAATATTATTGTTGTGAAGGCA
>JALOBQ010000124.1:0-316 GCA_023228185.1 Candidatus Omnitrophota bacterium | reverse complement strand
GCTGACCGGCCGGGCCATGATATTCGCTATAGCTTGGACGCTACTAAAATTAAGAAGTCTCTTGGTTGGCGGCCGCGCTTAGATTTTGGCGAGGGGCTTGAAAAAACAATTTCTTGGTACGTATCCGCGAAATAACTGTTGGTATTTAAGTTTCACCGCGAAATATTTCTTTTGTAACTCGATGTAGCTCATAGTTTTACGTAGACTGTCTACAAGGGGGAGAGGATGTCAGTAGTAATTGTTACAGGTTCATGTGGGTTGATTGGTTCGGAAACCGTCAGTTTCTTCGCAAAAAAAGGTTTTGATATCGTCGGTA
>JALOBQ010000123.1 GCA_023228185.1 Candidatus Omnitrophota bacterium | reverse complement strand
TCTGAATGGGAAGCTTCCTGTGCAGTTTTCGACTGAATCTGTTTTTTATCCTACTTCGCTTTCCGGCGGGAGTTTGGCTTCGGCACCAAATCCGGGCGGGAACGGGGCAGACCCCTTTGCCGTGATCGATGGGAAGCTCGCCCCCTCTGAAGCGGCGGGACTAAAGTCCCTAATACAAAACACACTTCACGCGTTTTCCTACGATGCGGCGACCGGTGCCTGGTACGCCCGCAACGCGGCGAACCAGATCACGTTCACGTACACACCGGACGGGACAGCGAAGTTCTCTGAAGGAGAGAATGCATTCGGGCTGACCCTCCTTGGGATCGGGAGGGGGATGGCGATCTCCCCTGCCGGGAGCGGGATTATCCGGGCTGACGGGCGGCAATTGAACATCACCCGTCGGGAGTTCACCGAATGGTACAGGAACAATGATGAAGGTGTGGAGCAGGGTATCACGATCCTGAACCGCCCGGTGGGAAACGGTCTGTTGCATGTCGGCTTCGGCTTCACCGGGAACAACACAGTCTCAGTTGAGAATGCAACGACCGTCACTCTAAGTGATGCCACAGGTGCACCTCTCTTTACCTATACTGGTCTGCACGCGTTCTCTTCTGATGGCAGGGCGCTCTCTGCGTCCCTCGCAACCGAGGGTACGACGCTCTCATGGGTAGTGGACGATACGGGTGCCGTCTACCCGGTCACCATCGACCCGGTGGTCATATCAGCATCAAAGGCGACCGCGCGGTTCCTCGGAGGCAACGCAACTGACTGCTTCGGCATTTCCGTGGCGCTCTCATCTGACGGTTCACGGGCGCTCATCGGGGCGTCTTACAACAGCACTGCCGGTTCGAACGCCGGTGCCGCGTACCTCTTCGAGAAGCCTGCCGGGGGCTGGAGCGGGACTACCTCTGCTTCAGCCGCGACCGCACGGTTCACCGGCGGCGCTAAAAGTGACCGATTCGGCTTATCCGTGGCGCTCAATAGTACGGGGGATGTGGTGCTCGTCGGGGCGAATGGTAACAGCACCACTGCCGGTTGGTATTCCGGCGCAGCGTATCTCTTCGAGAAGCCTGCCGGGGGCTGGAGCGGGACAACCTCTGCTTCAGCCGCGACCGCACGGTTCATCGGCGGGGCAGCGTTTGACTCCTTCGGCCGTTCCGTGGCGCTCTCTTCCGACGGGACACGAGCGCTCGTCGGGGCGTATCTCAACAGCACTGCTGGTTCGGAAGCCGGCGCGGCGTATCTCTTCGAGAAGCCTGCCGGGGGCTGGAGCGGGACAACCTCTGCTTCAGCCGCGACCGCGCGGTTCACCGGCGGCGCCCAAAGTGACCGATTCGGCACATCCGTGGCGCTCAATAGTACGGGGGAAGTGGTGCTCGTCGGGGCGTATGATAACAGCACTGCCGGTTCTCGAGCCGGCGCAGCGTATCTCTTCGAGAAGCCTGCCGGGGGCTGGAGCGGGACTACCTCCGCCTCAGGTGCGACTGCACGGTTCACCGGCGGTGCCGTAAGTGACGTCCTCGGCTATTCCGTGGCGCTCAATAGTACGGGGGAAGTGGTGCTCGTCGGGGCGTATCTCAACAGCACTGCCGGTAATTATGCCGGTGCAGCGTATCTCTTCGAAAAGCCTGCCGGGGGCTGGAGTGGGACAACCTCTGCTTCAGCCGCGACTGCACAGTTCACCGGAGGTGCCGTAGGTGACCTCCTCGGCAATTCAGTAGCTCTCTCATCCGACGGTTCACGGGCGCTCGTCGGGGCGAAATACAACGACACTGCCGGTAATGGTGCCGGTGCAGCGTATCTCTTCGAAAAGCCTGCCGGGGGCTGGAGCGGAACAACCTCTGCTTCAGCCGCGACCGCACGGTTCACCGGAGGCGCAGCGGATGACGACTTCGGCAATTCCGTGGCGTTCTCATCCAACGGGACACGGGCGCTCGTGGGGGCGGATTACAACGACACTGCCGGTACGAACGCCGGCGCCGCGTACCTCTTCCCGACCTCTTACATCACTGCCGGGGGTATTACCAGGGGTACAGAGGGGACTATTGTGGACGGTCTGACACTCAATCCCACTGAAACTTTTACGAATGTCGATCTTTTCCTCGGGACGGACGCTGCCACACCCACGGGTACTGCGGTTAAGACCGGGATACCGTCCCTGCCAGCCTCTGCTGCGACAACCGTTAACGGCGTGGACCTGACCGGGAAGACTGCCGGTTCATACTACCTCATCGTCAACGAAAGCGGTACTACCAACCTTCTTGCCCCAACGACTTCAGCGGTGTATACGGTAACTGTTCCGGCACCGGTTGCCGGGTTCTCTGGCACTCCAACCAGCGGAGTAGCCCCGCTCGCCGTCCAGTTCACGGACACATCCATAAACACACCAACCGGCTGGATGTGGAACGCAACGAATGTAACCGGGAACAACACGGCGTTTACGTTCAGCACCAGTCATAGTCCGTTGCAGGAATTCGGTGTTGGTAACTTCTCGATCAAACTGAATGCGACCAATAGCGGCGGATTCAACCTATCGACCCAGATCACGTTCATCAACGTATCAGCACCGGCACCGGTTGCCAGTTTCACCGCCGATAAAACGAATGGTACAGCTCCGCTCGCCGTCCAGTTCACTGACACTACCAAAAATACA
>JALOBQ010000020.1 GCA_023228185.1 Candidatus Omnitrophota bacterium | reverse complement strand
AAAGCCGCGGATAATTTTTTGCAGATCTTCGGAAAAGATAATTTTTTTCTCGAAGTGCAATCAAACTCTATCCCTGAACAGGAAATTGTAAACCAGGGAATGCTTAAAATATCCAGCCAGCTTAATCTGCCGCTTTTAGCTACCAATGACGTGCATTACATCAGCCGTCAACACGCCGTATCTCATGAAGCTTTACTTTGCATCCAAACCCAAACTACGCTGGATGACCCCAAACGCATGCGTTTCCAGACCGATGAGTTGTATTTTCGGTCGCCGGCTGAAATGAAAGAATTATTTAAAGATTTTCCGGACGCAGTAATTAATACCGTGGAAGTCGCGCGGCGCTGTAACCTGGAACTTGATTTTTCGCAAATGCATTTGCCTAAATATGAACCGCCGAACGGCCAGGACAAAGAAGAATTTCTTTTAGAGCTTTGTGAAAAAGGCATTATTACCAAAAATGTTATCGATACTCAAGAAGTGCGTAACCGGCTTAAGTATGAATTAAGAATTATCAAAGAAATGGGGTTTGTTAGTTATTTCCTTATTGTTTGGGATTTTATTCATTACGCCAAAAGCCAAAATATACCTGTGGGCCCGGGCAGAGGAAGCGCGGCAGGAAGCCTGGTTAGCTATTTATTGGGGATCACTGATTTAAATCCGTTAGATTACGGTTTGATTTTTGAAAGATTCCTCAATCCTCAGCGCTTGGGTATGCCGGATATCGATATTGATTTCTGTTATGAAAGAAGGCAGGAAGTAATCGACTATGTTACCCAAAAATACGGCCGGCCGAATGTCGCCCAAATTATTACTTTCGGAACGATGCAAGCGCGCGGCGTCCTGCGGGATGTGGGCCGCGTAATGGGCATTGCCTATGCTGATGTTGACCGGATTGCTAAAATGATCCCCGCGGAATTGGATATGACTTTAAAGAAAGCCTTAGAAAGCGAACCAGAATTAAATAATCTTTACAAAAACGACCCTGAGGTCGGCAAATTAATTAACACGGCATTGTCTTTGGAAGGCCTAAACCGGCATGCTTCTGTGCATGCCGCCGGCGTAGTCATCTCTGATAAACCGCTGGATAATTATATGCCTTTGTTTAAAACAGGTGACGACCAGATCACTACCGGCTACAGCATGGGGGTTTTGGAAAAAATCGGCCTGTTAAAAGTTGATTTTCTGGGATTAAAGACCCTTACAGTGATCAGCCAAACAATGAAACTGATCAAACAAACAAGAAATATAGATTTAGATATTGAAAAGATACCGCTTGATGACGCCAATACCTATAAACTTTTAGCATCCAGCCACAGTATCGGTATATTTCAGGTAGAAAGTTCCGGGATGCGGGATCTGCTTAAGAAACTTGAGCCCGAACGTTTCGAAGATTTAATCGCTCTTTTAGCTCTATACCGGCCCGGCCCGATCGGTTCAGGTATGCTTGATGATTTTATGAAACGCAAGCATGGAACCAACCTAATAAAATACGAACATCCTAAATTAGAGCCGATCCTGAAAGAAACCTACGGGATTATGGTCTATCAGGAACAGATTATGCAGATTGCATCGGCTTTAGCCGGATTCACATTGGCGCAAGCCGATATTTTACGCAAAGCAATGGGCAAAAAAATCCCCGAGGTAATGGAAAAAGAGAGGTCTAACTTTATCGGCGGCTGTGTTAAAAATTCCATCCGCGAACAAACCGCGAGCAAAATTTTCGACCTAATCGAATATTTCTCCGGTTACGGTTTTAATAAATCGCACTCCACAGCATACGCTTTAATTTCATACCGCACAGCTTACTTGAAAGCCAACTATCCGGTGGAATTTATGACTGCGCTTCTAACTTCTGAACGCGATAACACCGATAAAATCGTCGAATACGTTAATGAAGTAAAGCGCATGGGCCTGGAAATCCTGCCGCCGGACGTTAACGAAAGTAACGCTTTCTTTAAAGTAGTGGACCAGTCGACAATTCGTTTCGGATTGCTGGCTGTAAAAAATGTCGGCGCCGGCGCAGCGGATTCAATTGTCGCGATTAGAAGACAATACGGTAAATTCGATTCTCTGCAAGATCTGGCCCAGCGCATAGATCTACGGCTGGCTAACCGTAAAGTTTTGGAAAGCCTGATCAAATGCGGAGCGCTCGACGCTTTTAAGATGTCACGGGCGAGAATGTTTGCCGCTTTAGACACTATCCTGGAGCGCGCTCAAAAATCCCAAAAAGAAAAATCAAGCGGCCAACTTTCTTTCTTCGACGATAATTCCGCTAATAACACCTTTGCCGCAGGCGCGCTTAATATTCCGGAATTCAAGGAATGGCCGGAGCCCCAACTGCTTTCTTTTGAAAAAGAGATGATTGGTTTTTACGTTTCCGGGCATCCTTTAGCGCGTTACGCCAAACAATTAAAACGTTTTACTTCTTGCTCAACTAACAATTTGCATGAGCACAAAGACCAGGATCAGATAAAAATCGTGGGCTTAATTGCTAAAGTTAAACAAACATTAACGCGGGCAAAACAAGAAAAAATGGCGATTTTAAAGATTGAGGATTTAGACGGCGCCGTGGAAGCTTTGGTTTTTCCGCGCGCTTACGCGAAAATTAGCCGTTATATCCAGCTAAATACGATTACGCATATTCGCGGCACGTTGAACCTTACGGAAGATACGCCTAAAATAATCGTAGAAGATCTTTTCCCTTTTGAAGAAATTTATAAACTAATCAGTTCGATGAGTATCAATCTATCCGGAATTAAAGAAAATATCTTTGAAACTCTTAAAAATCTGCTCAACCAGCATAAAGGCAATATACCGATATACCTGCGCTTAGACACTAATCCAGGCAATAGGCAAGTGAACCCGGCAAAACAAATAGCTTCCAGCGGCCGCGTGCAACTGGTAGTAGGCGAAAATCTCTATGTTCAACCATCGGAGAAATTGATCCAGGAACTCGATGAGCTGTTAGGCGAAGAGCGGCTTTCTTTGGTTTTGTAATAAATTTTGATCTATCGTAATATTATATTGCCAAGACAGGACTCAGGCAAACATTTTAATGCTTTGAGACAATTTTAATCTTGACACTGTAACATTTTGCTGTTATTGTAGTTAAGCATAGGAGGAACCAATGACTAAAAAAGATATTATCTTAAAAGTATCCGATGAAACCAATATCAAGCAAATAGATGTTAAGAAAGTAGTGCAAAGGACATTTGATTGCATTATTGACGCGTTAATCAGGGGAGAAAAAATAGAATTACGCAACTTTGGCGTCTTTAAAATCAAACAGAGGAGAAGCCGCATAGGCAGAAATCCGCGTACCAATCAGGTAATTCCTGTCCCACCAAGAAAAGTGGTTATTTTTAAAGCCGGATTAGAAATGAAGCAAAAAATAAAATAAATCTTCCTCTTTCGCCTAAATAGTAGAGAGGAAACCTTTAACCAATAATAGAATAAACTTATGTTTAAGAGAATTCCAGGCACAAAAGATATTTTGCCTGCAGAAGTAACTATTTGGCAGGAAATTGAAAAAATCTCACGCGGGATTTTTTCTTTATATAATTACCAGGAAATCCGCCCGCCGCTGGTTGAGGACGCTAAACTTTTTAACCGTTCGCTCGGCCAAACCGCTGAAATCGTTCAAAAACAGATGTTTTTAATCCAAAATAAAGAAGAGCTTTATGCTTTGCGCCCTGAAGCGACTGCTTCGGTCGTGCGCAGTTATATTGAAAATAGCCTGGATAAAACAAACAGCTTTTTGAAAGTTTACTATATCGGCCCGATGTTCCGCCTGGAGCGGCCGCAAAAAGGCAGGTATCGGCAGTTCCATCATGTTGGTTGTGAAGTGCTTGGTTCAAGCGACGCTTGCCTGGATGTTGAAGTGATATCCCTGGCGGCTAAATTGCTGGATAATTTTTCAGTCAGCGGTTACAAAATCAATATCAACAGCTTGGGTTGCGCCAAAGATAAAGAAAAACTTCAGAAAAACTTAAGAGAAGCGCTCAAAAATAGCGCGGATAAATTATGCGTTGATTGTCAAAACCGCCTGAAAACAAATGTTTTAAGGATTTTAGATTGCAAACATGAATCCTGCAAAAAAATCGTGGATTCTTTAAAATTAGAGCACCAGCATCTTTGCCCGGAATGCCTCGACCATTTTAATTCAGTCTTAAACGGATTGGACCTGTTGGGTATCGAATACAAAATTAATTATTCTTTAGTGCGCGGCCTGGATTATTACACACGCACGGTTTTTGAGATTACTCACCCGGAATTAGGCTCGCAAGACGCTATTGGCGCAGGCGGCCGTTACAATAATTTAGTGCAGGAACTCGGCGGCCCTGATACCGGCGCGATTGGTTTTGCTTTTGGCCTTGAGCGCGTGTTACTGGTGAGCAAACTTAGCCAGGAAAAGAAAAACGAGAATGATCTTGTTTTTCTAATTACTTTAGGCGATCTGGCTAAAATCCGGGGAATGGGTATATTGGCGGATTTAAGAAAATACGGCATACCCGCGGACACGGATTATGAAAATAAATCGCTCAAAGGTTGTATGCGTAAAGCTAATGACTTAAACGCCCGTTTAGTCCTAATACTCGGAGAAAATGAGTTAAAAAATAACGTAATTACCGTAAAAAATATGCTTTCCGGAGAACAAAAAGAAGTAAACCTTTCGCAACTAACAAAGGAAATAAAATGTTAAGAACGCATACTTGCGGCGAGCTGAATGCTAAAGACGCCGGAAAAGAAGTAATTCTTTGCGGCTGGGTAGCCCGCAGGCGGGACCATGGAAAACTGATTTTTATCGATATCCGTGACCGTGACGGTTTTACGCAAGTGGTTTTTATCCCTAAAGAAGCTCCTGATGCCCATAAACTAGCGCAGGAATTAAGAAGCGAATTCGTAATTAAACTAACCGGCATCGTAAATGCCCGTCCGCAGAATTCGCTTAATTCAAAGATCGCTACAGGCGAGGTTGAAATTTTAGCCAAAAAATTAGAGATCCTTAACCCCAGCCTTACGCCGCCGTTTGAAATTGAAGATAATTCAGAACTTACCGAAGAGATGCGCCTTAAATACCGTTATTTGGACCTCAGAAGGCAAAAGCCTTTAAATAACCTGATTTTAAGAAGCGAACTTTATAAAGTCATCCGCGCGTATTTAAGCGAGAATAAATTCACTGAATGCGAAACGCCCATTTTAACAAAATCAACTCCTGAAGGCGCCCGGGACTATCTTGTGCCCAGCCGGCTTTGCCCGGGGCAGTTTTACGCTTTGCCGCAATCACCTCAATTGTTTAAACAAATCCTGATGGTTTCCGGGATCGAAAAATATTATCAGATTGCCAAATGTTTCCGCGATGAAGATCTGCGCGCGGATCGCCAGCCAGAATTTACCCAATTAGATATTGAGATGTCATTTGTCGATGAAGAAGATATTTTCGCGCTCAGCGAAGGGCTGATCAAAGCGATAATGCTTAAATTAAAAGGAATCGATATTCCCACGCCTTTTAAACGCATCAGTTACGCCCAGGCTATGGAAAAATATAACTCCGATAAGCCTGACTTAAGAAAAGAAACAAACACTGATTTTGCTTTTTGCTGGGTGGTGGATTTTCCGTTATTTAAATTTAACAAGGAAGAAAACCGCTGGGAAAGCGAGCACCATCCTTTTACCGCGCCTTCCGTGGATGACCCAAAAGAATTAGAGACCGATCCGGAAAAAGTGCTTTCGCGTTCTTATGATCTAGTTTTAAACGGAAATGAGCTTGGCTCAGGTTCAATTAGGATCCATCGCCATGAATTGCAGGAAACAATTTTTAAAATTATCGGCATTAACAAGGAAGAAGCGCAAAAAAGGTTTGGTTTTCTTTTAGAAGCTTTCCAATTTGGCGCTCCGCCGCACGCCGGCGTGGCTTTTGGTTTAGACAGGCTTTTGGCTGTTTTAGCCGGAGAAACAAGCATCAGGGAAGTAATTACTTTTCCGAAAAACTCTGCCGGAACATGCCCTTTAACAGAAGCACCAACAAACGTCGAAGAAAAACAATTAATAGAATTAGGGCTAACATTAAAAAAGGGAGGAAACAAGAAATGAAAAAGCTTAGCTTAGCGGGAACTTTTGTATTAATCAGCACATTGGCGCTTTCTGGTTGCGTAGCCAGGACCTATACGCTTACCCGTGACAGGGTGGACCAAAACTTATCCGAAGGTAACCGTGGTTACCTGGCTGGTAAAGCCCCGGAGAGTTCATTAGAAGGAAAGAAAACTACGCGCACTACGCGGGTCGTGGAAATTGAATTAGGTTTTCAGAAAAAAACACCCGTTGGATGCCCTCCAAACGCGCCAATTAATTTAGGCGAAGAAACAACGATGGTTTCAAACAATGCAATTGAAGAAGCGCCTGTGAGCGGCGGCTCTTTTGAAAAATATACCGTGCAGAAAAACGACACACTGCAGAAAATATCGATGAAATATTTTAAAACTACTCGTAATTGGATGAAAATTTACGACGCCAATAAAGATACTTTAAAAGGCCCGGATAAAGTATACCCCGGACAAGTATTGAATATCCCTGTTGAATCTGACGCCGTAGCTATTGAATCAAGCGCCGCTTCAGTCGAAGAAAGCGTCAAGCCGGTTGAGGAAAACTTAAAGTAACTTTTTATGGATAAAATCATTAAGTTCCAATCGCATCAGGAAGCCCAAGAACTTTTTGGCCTGCACGATGTAAATATCAAAAGCATCCAGCGGGAGTTTAAAGTAAAACTCACTTTGCGCGGCGGGCACTTAAAAATCAGCGGCACAAGCGTAAACGTTAAAAAAGCCGGAGAATTGATCAATTACCTGCTTGATGCTTTACGCCAGGGCGGCGAAAAAATCGGCAAAACCGATCTTTTTTATCTGATCGCTAATTTTAAAAAATCAGGAGAGATCCATGCAAACGGCATTCAGCCGTTGCAAACAGGATTAAACCGCAGCCAGTCAAGCAGGCAGATCGGGCCAAAAACTGAAGGCCAGCGCCAGTATGTAGAGGCGATTGCCAAACACGATATCGTTTTTGGCGTTGGCCCCGCAGGCACGGGAAAAACTTACCTGGCTATGGCAGCGGCCGTAGAAGCCTTAAAAAAAGAACAGGTACGCAGAATTATTCTCACCCGGCCGGCAATTGAAGCAGGAGAATCGCTGGGTTTTTTACCTGGCGATATGAACGAAAAAATATCTCCCTATTTGCGGCCTCTTTATGACGCGCTGTACGATATGATGGAAACTGAGCGTATCGAAAGATACCTCCAATCCGGCATCATCGAAGTAGCTCCGCTTGCCTATATGCGGGGGCGCACGTTAAACGACGCTTTTGTAATTCTGGACGAAGCCCAAAATTGCACCGCCGAACAAATGAAAATGTTCCTTACCCGCTTAGGGTTTAATTCCAAAGCCGTGATTACCGGCGATATGACCCAAAGCGACTTACCTAACGGAAAACCCTTGGGATTATTACAGGCAAAAGATATTTTAAGCAGCGTGGAAGAGATAAAATTTGTTTATTTTACCGGTTTTGACGTAGTGCGCCATTCTTTAGTGCAAAAAATCATCGAGGCTTATGAAAAGAATGCTCAACAAAAATAGCATCAAATCCATATTGCTGATCGTTTTTGTCTTTTTATTCAGTTTTGCCGCGCATTTAAACCCGGTAATTCCTGTTTTTCTTACCGCGCTTTATTTGCTTTTTACGTTCAGCACCCCAAATTTTAAAAATTATGATTTCACGCAGATAAGTTTCCTGCTTTTAACTGAATTTGCGATCGGTTACTTTATTCTGAAAGCGGGTTTTAACTTTTATTGCCTGCCCATCCTAATCGTGCCGATGTTGGCGGCTTTGCTTTTTAACAGTGTTGAGATCCCATTTTTCTTATCTTTAGCCAACTCCGTAACGCTGGCTTCTTTAACAACAGAACCATTCAAAGCGTTCTTGATCTTTTTTATCTCTTCGATTGCGGCGATCCTCGCGCTAAAAGGAGCCCGCAGAAGGAGCACGATAATCCACGCCGGGCTGATCTCCGGAATATTGCAATTAGTTACTTTAATTTTACTGGAAAGTTTTGTTTTCAGCCAGCCTCAAAGGTATGTAACCATTTTGATCACCGGCCTATTATCCGGCATAATCGTTTTGGGCGTGCTTCCGGTATTTGAATATTTACTGCAGACAGTAACCAATATCAGCTTATTAGAATTAGCCGATACGCATCAGCCACTACTGCAACGGCTGGTTATGGAAGCCCCGGGGACATATCATCATAGCCTAATTGTCGGCAATCTTTCCGAGACTGCCTGCAATGCTGTCGGCGCGAACGCTCTGCTTGCCCGTATCGGAGCTTATTATCACGATATTGGAAAATTGCATAAGCCGGAATATTTCATTGAGAATCAGGATATTCAAACTAACGTTCACGACGCGCTTACCCCAACGATTAGTAAACTGGTGATTATGAACCACGTCAAAGAAGGCATTGAACTGGCTAAAAAATACAGATTAAGCCCGATGCTCTGGAATTTTATCCAACAACACCACGGTAAGAGCCTGGTTTATTATTTTTATCGCCGCGCTTTAGAAGGCAAGGAAGAAGACCAGGAAGTCACAGAAGACGGTTTTCGTTACCCCGGGCCAAAACCTAACTCCAAAGAAACCGCGATCGTTTTACTGGCGGATTCCGTGGAAGCGGCAACCCGCACATTAAAAGAACCAACCCCGTCTAAAATCGAAGATTTAGTCCACAGGATAATAAATAATAAATTTATCGATGGACAACTTGATGAATGCGAATTAACATTAAAGGACATTGAAAAAATCTCCGGCGTGTTTATCAAAATTTTAGGCGGTATTTACCACAGCCGGATAGCCTACCAGGAAAACCAAGAGCAACAAGCAAACTCTAAAAACGGCAAAAGCTAATAATTATGAAAAAATCTTTAAAGATTGATGTAATCAACCGTCAATCAAGGCTGATGATCAGGCCTGAAGAGATCAGAAAACTTGCTTGCCAGATCATCAAGTTTGAGGCTAAAAACAAACAAAATATCGCGATAAATATCTGTTTTGTGGATGACTGCTGCATAAAAAACCTGAATTGGCGTTTCTTAGGCAAAAATAACGCCACGGATGTTTTAGCTTTTGAGAATAGCGATTTAAAGAATAAGCTCCAGGCTGATGTGATCATTTCAACGCAAACTGCCGTAAAAAACTCGAAAAATTTTAAAACCACGCCCGATTATGAAACGCGGCTCTACGTCGCGCACGGTATTCTGCATCTTTTAGGATATGACGATAATAATAAACAAAAAGAAATTTTAATGCGCCAGGCAGAAAATAAATATGTCCATTGAAAAAGCTCAGGCTTTAGTATTAAGAAAACGCGACTTCCGGGAGACTTCCTTAATTGTTGATTTTTATTCTTTAGAATTTGGAAAGCTCAGCGGCCTGCTTAAAGGCATCCGCACCGAACCTTCTAAATTTGCTTCTAATCTAGAGTTATTCTCGGCCAATGAAATTGTTTTTTACCGTAAGAACTCCTCGCTGCATTTAGTCAGCCAAGCGGATAAGCTGCAGAATTTTACGCAAATCAGGCAGAGTATCGAAAAAACAGTCCTTGCCAGTTTTATGATGGAGCTGGTAGCGACTGTGATGCAAGCTGAGGACAAAAATGAGGAAGTATACGCACTGGCGCTTAACTGTTTAAAAGAGCTGGAAACTAATTACAACCCTTCAAAGATCGCCACAATTTTTAAAATTAAAATGCTCGCTTTAAGCGGTTTTAAACCGCATTTTGATTCCTGTATCTGCTGCTCTTCTAAAATAATGGCCCAATCAAAATTTAGCATGAGCCACGGCGGATTGCTTTGCGCAAACTGTTGCCACAAAGATCTATCCAGCCGTTCCATATTCAGAGGGACAATCGCGACGATTTTGCATATTGAGAAAAATGATTTCCGTTCCGGCTTGAATTTAGGAATGAACCCGGAAATTAAAAAAGAACTTGATGTCATTTTAAATTCATTCTTAAATTTTCATTTAGGAAAAGAATTAAAATCACAGAAAGTAATTAATAAACTCGCTGTAGCTGTTTGATAAAATACTTATAAATTTTTCCCCTAAGCGCCGGAGGCAGGGGAAAGAGGCAGGGGAAATAACAGTTCCCCTCGCGGAGCTCGGGGTCATTTTTCCCCTAAGCGCCGGAGGCAGGGGAAATAACAGTTCCCCTCGCGGAGCTCGGGGTCATTTTTCCCCTAAGCGCCGGAGGCAGGGGAAAGAGGCAGGGGAAATAACAGTTCCCCTCGCGGAGCTCGGGGTCATTTTTCCCCTAAGCGCCGGAGGCAGGGGAAAAATGAGGAGGCGGAATGAAAATTGTTATCGTTGGCTCAGGAGCAATGGGTTGTTTATTCGCCGCTGGACTGGTAAAAACCAAAGAAGAAATCTGGATCTTGGATAAAAACGCTCAAAGCGCGCGCGCACTTAATCAGAACGGCATTCTTGTTGAAGGCTCAACAACAACAAAAATCCCAATAAAAGCAAGCGCGAACATCCAGGAGATCGGTTTAGTAGATTTAGCGATTATCTGCGTAAAATCATTTCATACTAAACAGGCGATTATTCAGTTAAAACCGGCGATTACAAAAAATTCAAAGATCCTTACTTTGCAAAACGGCATCGGCAATATTGAAGTGATCGCTGAACTTCTGGGAGAAGATAAAGTTATCGGAGGTTCAACCAGCGAAGCAGCGATATGGCTGGATACCGGAAAGATCCGCCACACTGGAAAAGGCGAAACAGTTATCGGTATGATTGACGGTAAAACCCCCGTGGAAATGCGCTCAATCCGCGAAATTCTTAATAAAGCGGGTTTTTCCACAAAGATGTCGCGTGATATCAAAGGATTACTTTGGTCAAAATTAATTATTAACGTTGGCATCAACGCGCTTTCCGCTTTAACCGGCCTGCCGAGCGGTAAACTTATCGAAATAGAAGCAAGCAAAAAAATATTACGCGAGTCAGTTACGGAAGCTGTGCGTATAGTTAAAAGAAAACGCATTAAGTTGATCTATGATGACCCATTGGCAAAAGTTGAGGCAGTTTGTGAAGCTACGGCCGAAAATTTTTCCAGTATGCTGCAGGACGTCCTAAGGAAAAAACACACGGAAATTGATTATATTAACGGAGTAATTGTGCGTTTAGGCCAGGAGCTATCCATTCCAGTGCCGGTTAACACACTATTGGTTAATTTAATTAAATCAAAAGAAGCCAGTTACGCGGAAAATAACCAATAATCTCAAATAAACTTATTTTATAAAATCATGGCTTACAATAAAAAAATACGCCTTTATCTTGTAATCATTCTTTTAGCCGGCTGGGCGGTTACTTTGCTGATCGCACAGATCTACCGGGAACAAAAATTTTACCGCGATAGCCGCGTTTTAATGGGCACTTTTTTTGAGGTCGTTTCTCCGGATAAGCGGGCGGCAAATATAGTTTTCCAGGAAGTAACCAGGCTGGAAAATTTACTTAGTAAATATAAAGAAGACAGCCAGGTTGCCCGGCTTAATCGTTCAGGAAAAATTAGCGCATCTAACGAGGTTTTTAAGATCATTGAACTTGCTAAAGAATTCTCGCGAAAAACTGATCAGGCTTTTGATATCACGGTTGGCCCTTTAGTAGACCTTTGGGGCTTTACTAAACTGGATTTCCGCGTCCCCGCTGGATCTAAAATCAAACAAACCCTTAAATTAGTTGGAGCGGATAAAATCATATTGAATCAAAAT